>JAEDEN010000143.1 GCA_016293265.1 Oscillospiraceae bacterium
AATATCCGCATCATCGGCACCAAGCCCGACGGCTCCGGCTGGGTCACCGGCATAAAGGACCCCAACGATTCTGACGGGAACTTTGCCCTGAGCCTGCTTTTGTCCGACACGGCCTGCGTCACCTCCGGGACCTATGAAAGATTCTTCACGGTAAACGGTGTGCGTTATCACCACATCATCGACAAGGATACCCTGTACCCGGCGGATTATTTTTCCTCTCTCACCGTGATCACGGAGGACAGCGCACTGGCCGACTGTCTTTCCACGGCGCTCTTCTGCATGTCTCAGGAGGACGGGCAGAAGCTGATCGACAAAATCGGCGGTGTGGAGGTGCTCTGGATCTATCCCGACGGGTCCATGGCCTATACCGAAGGTCTGGCCGGTCTGATCGCAGATTGATCGTTTAATCGTAATATGGAGGTCATTATCTGATGAATTTCAGAAAGAAAATTTCCGCATTGAAAGTCCCCCATCATAAAAACACGGCGGGGATGCACTCTGTACGCATTTCGCCGCCAAAGGAAGTTCTGCTCCCCATGTCCATGCACTCCGGCGCGCCGGCAGTCCCCGTAGTGGAGGCCGGCGACCATGTGCGCATCGGTCAGCTTATCGCCCGGGAGGATGGGAAGATCTCCTCCCCGGTCCACGCAACGATTTCAGGTACAGTCAAGGCTATTGAGACCTTCACGCCCAACGGCGGCAGGCCCGGTCTTGCCATCCGCATCGAAAGCGACGGCAAGATGGAGAAGGACCCCAACATCGTCCCTCCTCAGATCCACGATCTGGACAGCTTCCTCGCCGCGGTGCAGGAAAGCGGCATCGTAGGTCTGGGCGGAGCAGCATTTCCTTTGTGGGCGAAGCTGGACGCGGTACGCCGCAACCCGATCAAGACCGTTCTGGTCAACGGCGCGGAGTGCGAGCCCTACATCACCAGCGACAACCGCACCATGGTGGAAAACAGCGGCTATATCGTCAAGGGCGTGGAGCTGCTGAGAGAGTATCTGAAGGCCGAGGAGTTCATTATCGGCATTGAGGAGAACAAGCCCGACGCCATTGAGGAAATGCGCCGCGTATTCTCCGGCGACAGCACCGTAAACGTCATGCCCCTGAAGAGCGTCTATCCCCAGGGCGCAAAGCAGGTGCTGCTCTATAACGCCACCGGCAAGGTGGTGGCCGAGGGCCAGCGCCTGGCAGAGCTGAATGTCATTATTATCAACATCACCTCCCTGGCCAAAATGGCCCAGTATATCGAGGACGGCATGCCTCTGGTGGAAAAGTGCATCACCGTGGACGGCTCCGCCATCAAGGAGCCCAAAAACCTGATCGTCCCCATCGGCACCCCCATCCGCTATCTGGTGGAGCAGGCCGGCGGGCTGAAAAGCGAGCCGGGCAAGGTCATCTACGGCGGCCCCATGATGGGCAAAACCGCCCGCTCCATGGACGAGCCGGTGATCAAGGCCACCAACGCCATCATCGTCATGGACCAGAAGGACGCTCAGAAGGCGGAGCCCAGCCCCTGCATCCACTGCGGCCGCTGCGTGGCCACCTGCCCGCTGAGCCTGAATCCCACCGCCTTTGCCAAGGCCATGGATATGGAGGATGAGGACAAGCGCGCCGCTATCCTGAACAAGGAAAAGGTGCAGCTGTGCATGGAGTGCGGCTGCTGCTCCTACGTCTGCCCCGCTCACCGTCCCCTTGCAGAGAACAACAGCGCGGCCCGGAGCTTTATCCGCAAATACAATAAGGCTGCCGCAGAAAAGGCCGCGGAAAACAAGGAAGGGGGAAAGTAAAATGGAAAAGCTTATCACTTCAGCCTCTCCGCATATCCACAGCGGCGCTTCCACCCGCAGGATCATGCTGGATGTGATCATTGCCCTCCTTCCGGCTGCCATCGCCTCGGCGGTCATCTTCGGAATGCGGGCCAATGTGATCCTGCTCGCCTGCATCGTCAGCGCGGTTCTGGCGGAGTTCCTGTTTAACCTGATCACCCGCCATGAGCAGACCGTGGGCGATCTGAGCGCAGTGGTCACCGGCCTTCTTCTGGGCCTGAACCTGAGCACCAATGTGCCCATCTGGCAGTGCGTCATCGGCTCCGTGTTCGCCGTTGTGGTGGTCAAGGGCCTCTTCGGCGGCCTGGGCCGCAACTTTGCCAACCCCGCCATCACCGCCCGCGTGTTTATGCTCATCGCCTTCTCCTCCGTGGCCGGCGGCGCAATGCCCGCGGTGGTGGAGCTGGAGGCCTCCGCAACGCCTCTGGAGCAGCTGGCAAACGGCGCTTCCCAGCTCCCCAGCCTGCTGGACATGTTCCTGGGCGTCTACGGCGGCGCCATCGGCGAGACCTGCACCCTTGCCCTGCTTCTGGGCTTTGTCTACCTGCTGGTCCGCAAGGTGATCCGCTGGCACATCCCCGTGGTCTTTATCGGCACGGTGTTTGTCTGCTCCCTGATCGCCTCCGGCGACTTTGTGGCCGCTCTCTATCAGATTCTGGGCGGCGGTCTGTTCCTGGGCGCCATCTTCATGGCCACGGACTATGTGACCTCCCCCATCACCACCAAGGGCCGGGTGGTATTCGCCCTGGGCTGCGG
>JAEDEN010000144.1 GCA_016293265.1 Oscillospiraceae bacterium
GAAGGAGCCGGAGGAGGCGATGACGCCCAGGTTGTTCTCCAGGTCCTCCTTGTCCATGCCGATGCCGTTGTCGGAAACGGTGAGGGTGCGCCCGTCCTTGTCCACGGTGAGGCGGATGGCGAAGTCCTTGCGGTCCAGGCCAACGGTCTCATCCGTCAGCGCCCGGTAGCACAGCTTGTCACAGGCGTCGGAGGCGTTGGAGATGATCTCCCGGAGGAAGATCTCCTTGTGGGTGTAGATGGAGTTCACCATCAGGTCCAGGAGGCGTTTGGATTCCGCTTTGAATTGCTTTTTTGCCATGATTGGATACACTTCCTTTTTTATTTTTTTATCCAAACAGCAACTATAGCACGCCGGAGAGGGAAAATAAATGACCTTTTTGTAAATTTCATCCTGAAACGGTTGCCCGGCTGAGGGTTTGGACGTACAATACCGGATAAGAAAAAGGCCGCCCGGGCGGCAAAGGAGTTTTCAAATGAGCTTTTTTCAGAAAATACAAAATGCCATCATCCGCTTCATGTACGGCCGCAACGGCTTTGACCAGCTGAACCGCTTCCTGTTCTGTGTGGTGCTGGCCCTGGACCTGGTGTGTATGTTCCTGTCGGGCAGCAAGTCCCCCGTGTGGTCCGTCTTTTCCTGGGTGCTGACGGCGGCGTGGGTCTATCTGCTTTTCCGCACCTTTTCCCGGAACCTGCCCAAGCGGCGGGCGGAAAACCAGAAGTGGGTGGATTTTCTCTGGCGCATCAGGAGCGGGAGCGGCGCCGCCAGGGCCCGCCACGCCGACAAGGACCACAAGTATTTCACCTGCAAGTCCTGCGGGGCCATCTGCCGCGTGCCCGTGGGCAAGGGGAAGATCGTCATCACCTGCCCCAAGTGCGGCGGCCAGATCCAGGCAAAGACCTGAAGGCCCCTCCTGCCGCGGCTCATAAAAAGGATCCCGGAGCACACCGCTCCGGGATCCTTTTGGCTTTTTCAGGGGGAAACCGCCGGTTCTCAGCCCTTGCAGACCTCCACGACCCAGCCCTTCTCGTCGGGCAGCTTGCCCCACTGGATGCCGGTCATGGTGTCGTAGAGCTTCTGGGTGACGGGGCCGATCTTGCCGCCGGAGATGAAGACCTTGTCGCCCTTCCAGTCCAGCTCCTTGACGGGGGAGACCACGGCGGCGGTGCCGGTGCCGAAGACCTCCTCCAGCTTGCCCTCGTGGCCGGCCTTCATCACGTCGGCGATGGCCAGGGGGCCTTCCACCACCTCGTAGCCCCAGTCGCGCAGCAGCTCGATGCAGCTGCGGCGGGTGACGCCGGGGAGGACGGTGCCGGTGCAGGCGGCGGTGTAGACCTTGCCGTCGATCTTGAACATGATGTTCATGCTGCCGACTTCTTCCACGTACTTCTTCTCAACGCCGTCCAGCCACAGCACCTGGGCGAAGCCCTGCTGCTCGGCCAGCTCGCCGGCCTTGATGGAGGCGGCGTAGTTGCCGCCGCACTTGGTAAAGCCGGTCAGGCCGGGGGCGGCGCGGATGTACTCGTCTTCCACATAGATGCGCACGGGATCCAGGCCCTCGGCGTAGTAGGCGCCGGAGGGGGCGCAGATGATGCAGAAGACATAGTGCTTGCTGGCGTGGACGCCCAGGCCCACATCGGTGGCGAACACGAAGGGACGGATGTACAGGGAGGCGCCGTCAATGTGGGGCACCCAGTCCTTGTCCACTTCCACCAGAGCCTTCACGGCCTGGACATAGTCCTCCACGGGGATCTTGGGGATGCACAGGCGGTCGGAGGAATCCTGCATCCGCTGGGCGTTGCACTCGGGGCGGAAGAGCTGGATGGTGTTGTCGGCGGTGCGGTAGGCCTTCATGCCCTCAAAGATCTCCTGGGCGTAGTGGAAGACCACGCAGGCGGGGTCCAGGGCGAAGGGCTGATAGGGGACGATGCGGGGATCGTGCCAGCCCTGGCCCTCGGTATAGTCCATGAGGAACATATGGTCGGAGAACTGCTTGGCAAAGCCCAGCTTGGTCTCGTCCTGGGGAAGGGCCTTGGGGGTGGTGGTTCTGGTGATCTTGATATCCAACATATCTGATACGCTCCCTTAAAAAAGATAGTATTTCGAAAAGAAGCCGAAAAACGGCCTCTCCGCAATCCTACATCCGTGCAGGAGAGGGAAAAGGCCGTACGTTACGCGGAATGCCCGCTCGCCGCAGTGGTGATATATGGTTGCTCTTACCACAAAAATATACGCTGTTCCCCATACAAAGTCAAGAATAAAAGCGGCATGAAATATATAAAACGCCCCGCGCAAACCTGCGCGGGGCGGGGCGTTATCGGCCCTCCTCCAGCTCCGCCATGGCACGGCGGAATTGGAAGCGGAAGAGGGTGGCGGTGGTGATCACGGCCAGAAGATCCGCGATGGGCTCCGCCAGGAAGACGGCGAAGACCTTGTCGGTGAAGAACAGGGGCAGGAGGTAGATCAGGGGCACCAGCAGAATGATCTTGCGCAGCGCCGCCAGGAACAGGGACGCCTTGGCGTTGCCCAGGGCGATGAAGGTCTGCTGGCAGG
>JAEDEN010000047.1 GCA_016293265.1 Oscillospiraceae bacterium
CCCTCATCAATCTGTCCCCTTCCTTACCAAGCCGTTCCGGGTGCCACTGGAGCGCCCAGACAGGCAGTGTCCGGTGCACAATGCCCTCGATGACCCCGTCACCGGCCCACTGCACTGCCTCAAGTCCGCTTCCCAGGCGGTCTGCCGCCTGGTGATGGGCGCTGTTGACCTCCAGCGTACCGCTGTAGAGTCCCTGCAGGAAGGAGGGGGCGATGCGGGTACCGTGGCGGATGTCCCCGTCCTTTGCAGCGCCGTGACCGGAGATATCCTGGAACAGGGTGCCGCCGAAATAGACGTTGATGACCTGCAATCCCCGGCAAATCCCAAGGACGGGTTTCCCTGCGGCCAGGAATTCATCAAGCAGCAGCATCTCCGCGGCGTCCCGTTCCGGCTCCAGGCCGCGGGAGGCGGTATTGCGCTGCCCGTAGCGCCAGGGCTCCACGTCTCCGCCGCCGGGCAGCAGCAGTGCCCCGCAGTTGTGGTATGCCTCTCCCAGGCAGCTCACGGCTCCCGCCCGCTCCACGGCCCGGCGGTAATTGGCAAAGCGCTGCGGATCGCCGGGAATGTATACCTTCTTCACGGTGCCACCCCCTCTCAATGCCGGCTCTTTCCCACCCTATGCGCCCTCGGGGCAAAAGGTTCCTTTCTGACCGCCAACATATGGGGCAGTTCCGTCATCCTTACGGCCCCCTCCGCCATGGCGGGGCCCCGGTGGGAGAAGACGGCACTTTCATCCTTGTCCGGTGCCGTAATCCCGGACAGCGGGACGCCGAAGGGGCACTCTCCTGCTTTATCGTGTTTCCTGGTCCGACGGGCATTGGTAGCGGGGCTTGCCCCGGCTGGCCTTTCCGTATTCGATGGCCTCTTCCGGACAGCCGCAGATACAGGCCATGCAGTGGGTACACCTGCCCTTCCAAACGGGCCTGCCGTCCTCCAGGCGGATGCTGCCCAGCGGGCAGACCCGGGCACACTTTCCGCAGGCCACACAAGCAGCGGTGGCATGGAAGGGCCCGGCCTTGACGCAGAAGCGATAGAACAGGGGATTCACCGGGCCGGATTTCAGCCGGTCCGCCAGGCCGGGGAAGCGGGGCGGAAAATCCCGGCCCTCCCGGATGCACGCCCCACCCTCCTCCAGGGCAGGAAGGGCGGCGGAAATGATCTGCCGTGCCTGGGCCTCCCGGGGCGCATCAAACATGGCGATGTAATTCTCCGGCATCACCACCTGTAAAACGCCCCGGCAGACAAGGCCCTTCTCCCGGCACAGGGCATGGATATAGGGCTCCGGCGCGCCGATCCCGCTGCCGCAGGTCATGACGAAATAGGCCTCCCGGCTGCCCGAAAAGAATCCGCTGCGGAGAAAGGCCTCAAATACCCGGGGGAGCCGCCAGGCATAGGTAGGGCTGACGAACACCCAGGGCTTTTCGCTCACCAGCTCCGCCGCGATGCCGTCCCGGATAAAATGAAAGGAATCCATCAGCCCGTCTTCCAACTGGCAGGCCAACAGCCGGGCGCAGTACCGGCTGTTGCCGGTCCCGGTAAAATAGACGACCATAAAAGCTTCCTCCTTCATGGGAGCCAACTGGGATCAGGACATACGGGCGGTACTCCCCCGCCGGCCCTTTGGGCCCTCAGCGGGCCCGGAGCTGCCAGAAGGCCACCGCGCTGGCCGCTGCCACGTTCAAGGAATCCACGTCGTGGGCCATGGGGATGCGCACGGTGTAATCGCACCCGGCGATGGTACAGGGCGCCAGTCCGTCGCCCTCCGTCCCCAGTACGATGGCCAGCTTCTCCTCCCCGCAGAGCTCCGGGTCCTCGATGCTGACGGCGTTATCGCTGAGGGCCATGGCAGCGGTTTTGAAGCCCATCTGCCTCAGGCGCTGGATGCCCTGCCGTGGCCAGTCCGACGCCTCGTTTCCGATGCGGGTCCAAGGCACCTGAAACACGGTGCCCATGCTGACCCGCACCGCCCGCCGGTACAGCGGGTCACTGCAGGAGGGCGTCACCAGCACGGCATCTATACTCAGCGCCGCCGCCGAACGGAAAATGGCGCCGATGTTGGTGGAATCCACGATGCCCTCCAGCACAGCCACCCGGCGGGCCCCGGCGCACAGCTCCTCAACGCCGGGCAGTCTGGGCCGCCGCATGGCGCACAGCACCCCCCGGGTCAGGGGATAGCCCGTCAGCTTCGCCAGCAGGCCTCTCTCGGCGGTATAGACGGGGACCTGTCCGCAGCGGGCGATGATGTCCCGCCCCTGCCCTTCAATTTGTCTGCGCTCCATCAAAAGGGAAAGAGGCTCATACCCGGCGTCCAGGGCCCGCCCGATCACCTTGGGGCTCTCCGCGATAAAAACCCCTTTTTCCGCCTCCACCCGGCTGCGGAGCTGGGCTTCCGTCAAGCGGGCAAAAACGTCCAGCGCAGGGGACGAAAAATCGGTTATTTCAATGATATCAGACATAGGCAGCTCCTTCCGTGTTTCTTTTCCGCCGCTCCGGGGATACAGGCGGGGCAGGCCGCAGGTGTGGGGGCAGGCGGTGGTCCTTTTCAGCGCTCCTCAAAAGCCGGTGCGGTACAGGGGGATCACATGGATGACCGGCTCCTCGTAAGGGTGGATGCGTTTTACCGCCTCCACCGTCTCATCCACCTGCTCTCTGCGGCAGGCAACCTCCACCTTCAGCTCCGGCTCGATGCTGAACCGGCCCACGCTTCCCAGATAGGGGGAGGTCCCCGCCAGGGGCCGCCAGCAGCTTGTGACAGGGCTGTAAGACAGGCACCCGTCATAATTGCCGATGTGCCCGGCGCCCACCTCCAGCAGCGCCTGCCGCAGCGCCTCCAAATGGGTCTCCGGGATGAAGATCTCCAGCTTGCAGCAGGCGAAATCATCCATTGGGGCCTCCCATCTCGTCCAGCAGGTCCCGGATCTCATCGGCCAGGTCCTCCAGCTCCTCGTGGCGGTCGCCCCAATCTTCATAGGCCTCGCTGCCCATATCCTCCGGCTCCTGCTCATCCAGCGCTTCGATGCGCTCCAGGACAGTCCGCAAATAATCCTGAAGGGCTTCCCGGCTCATGCCCTCCAGGTCAGGCTCCCCGGCGTATTTGCTGAAATCGATCATAGTGCTCCTCCCATAAAAAACCTTTTTGTTATTGTACAATAAATCCCGGTGAAAAACAGGCCTCTTCCCCCGGATATCCCTCCTGCGGGCCGGGCGTGCCCTTATCCTGCCGCCGCACCGGGGCATGGGAAGCCACCCCTTCCCCCTTTTATATCAACTCCATATTAGCCTGTTTCGCCTCCGAATTCAATTCAAAATAACTTCCTTTGACAAGCCAAGGCGCCTGACACCCAGGTCAGGCGCCTTTTTCTTATGTCTCCCCACCCTTTACGGCTGAAGCTCCAATCCGCTCAGCTCCAGCCACGTGCCGTTCAGCCCGATGGCGGTGACGGCGGCGGGGTCCAGGACACGGCGGAAGGGGCCGTCCATGGCCCGATAGGTCCTGCTGCCGTCATCCTGCTGCTCAACGCGCATTCCCGAGGCGTCGGAACCGCCCACTTCCTCTTCCCCCGCCCGCAGCATTCGGATTTTCAGACAGCGGAACAGGTCCTCCTCTGTGGGCTCCAGGGTGGTAAACTCCATTTCCGCCCGGAAGGGCGTGATCCGCACCCGGCTGACCCGGATAGCGGGGAAGTCCTCTCCCTCCACCACCACGTCGCCGGTGTAGACCACCTCTACGGGCTTGGGTTCCAGGGAAAAGGTAAATTCGAAGGGGCCTTCCAGGATCTTTTCCCGGATCTTCAGGTTTTCCAGATGCAGCGTCATCTCCGCCGGCCCGCCGGGACCGCCGGCCACCTGCCTTTGGACCTGCAGGCGGTAAAATCCCCCCTGGCGGTTCCAGACATAGTCCATATCCGGCCTCTTCCAGACGAGGGAATCCTCCCAAAGCTGCTCCGCCATCTGCCGGAAGTCCTCTTCCCTTTCCCCCTCCCGGGCCAGGGCCCCGTACTGCTCCAGCAGCTTCTTTTCATAAGCCGCCCGGGAGCTTCCCAGCCAGGACTCGCCGCTCTCCACACTGATCCAATGGTTTTCCGGGATATCCAACCCTTCCACGGTGAGGGAGAGGACCATATACTCCCCATCCCACAAGGCAGCGTCCAGGGTCATGGTAACGCCCTCCGCCGTCCGGCTCTGGCCGATGACGGTGCCCATCCCCGCGAAAAGCTCCTCCGATGCCTCCGGCGCCTGCAGGTCCTGGCTGATGTTCCAGAACCAGTGGGAAAACTGGCCGGTGGCCACGGCGTAGCCGCAGGCAGTGAGCAGCACCGCCGCCGCGATGGCCGCCGCCAGGGGCAGGCGTTTCCTGCGCCGGGTCAGGGCGGCCCCCACCCGCTTCCGGATGCGCCCTTCCGTCACCTGGTCCAGAGGGGGGATATCCGTCTCCAAACCGTTTGTCAGCTCATACCAATCCTTCACAGCGGCACCTCCTTTTGCAAAAACTTCCGGATACGGTGGAGCCTTGCGCGGACGGCGGCCTCCGTCAGGCCATAGCGCCGGCCGATCTCCGCCGCCGTCTCCAGCAACAGATAGTGGCGCAGGAAGATCTCGCCGTCCGGCGGAGAAAGGGTCCTGATGTAATCCGCCAGGACGGCGCCCAGAACGGTATCCTCCAGGAAATCCGAATCCCCGCCGTCCTGGTCAAAGAGGGGCACCTCCTCCCGGCGGCGCAGCCGCCGCCAGCGGTCAATGGCCAGGTTCCGGGCGGTGGTGATGACGAAGCCCCGAAGGGTATCGGCATTCAATTCCCGCCCGGCGCGCCAGATGGCGATGATGGTGTCCGCCGCCACCTCTTCGATGTCCCCGCTCCGCCCCGGCAGCAGCCGCGACGCGATGGCGGAGGCCAGGGGCGCGTACCGCCCCGTCAGCTCCCGGAGGGCGGTGTTGGGGTCGGTATGCAATTTTGCGATCAGTTCCCGGTCCGTCATGGCCTCACCTCCCTTTCTACATAGGATACGACAGAAATGGGCAAAACGGTTCAGAAAAATTTTATTTTTTCACAACAAAAGAGGGCGGCAAAAAGCCGCCCTCCGGGGAAGAATCTTATTCAACGGTGGGATACTCGCCGCCCCAGACGACCCTGGCGTATTTCTCGGGATCGGTGTCGCCCTCGGTGGAGAAGAGCAGCACCTGGGAGGAGCTGTCAAGGCCCAGCTTTTCACGCAGCTCGCCCTCCTCTTCCATGATGGCGGAGATCAGTCCCATGCCCACCGCGCCGGATTCGCCGGACTTCACAATGGGATCGCCCTGGAGGGGCGCCGCCAGGCGGCGCATACCGCTGGCGCTGACCCAGTCGGGGCAGGAGACAAAGGCGTCTACATGGTTGCGCAGGATGTCCCAGGAGATGATGTTGGGCTCGCCGCAGGCAAGGCCCGCCATGATGGTCTGCAGATCGCCGGAAACGATGCGGTGTCCGCCGTCCCCTGCCACGGCGCCCCGGTAAAGGCAGTCCGCGGCGCTGGCCTCCATGACCACAAACTTGGGGGGATCATTGGGGAACAGGTTGGTGAAATAGCCCACCACCGCGCCGGCCAGGCTGCCCACGCCTGCCTGCACGAACACATGGGTGGGACGGTTCACGCTCAACTGCCGGAGCTGCCGGGCCGCCTCGGCGGCCATGGTACCGTAGCCCTCCATGATCCAGGCGGGGATCTCCTCATAGCCCTCCCAGGCGGTATCCTGGATGATGACGCCGTGGGGCGTGGCGGCGGCCTCGGCGGCGGCCAGGCGGACGCAGTCGTCGTAGTTCAGCTCCTCAATGGTAACGGAGGCGCCTTCCTTTGCGATGTTCTCAAAGCGGGTCTTCGTGCTGCCCTTGGGCATATGGACAACGGACTTCTGCCCCAGCTTATTGGCGGCCCAGGCAACGCCCCGGCCATGGTTGCCGTCAGTGGCGGTAAAGAAGGTCGCCTGGCCAAAGGCGTCCCGGAAGGCCTGGCTGGTCAGGTAATCATAGGTCATCTCGGAGACATCCCGGCCCATCTGCTGGGCGATGTACTTGGCCATGGCGAAGGAACCGCCCAGCACCTTGAAGGCATTGAGGCCGAAGCGGTAGGACTCATCCTTCACATAAAGGCCTCCCAGGCCCAGGCGCTCCGCCATGCCGTCCAGCTTCGCAAGCGGCGTGACGGAATACTGGGGAAAGCTCTTATGGAAGGCGGTGGCGCTTTTCACGTTTTCCAGAGACATTACGCCAAGCTGTGCATCATCGCTTTTGGGCATATGGTTGGCTGTCCATTTGATCGGTTCTCTCATGTCTGCACCCCTTATAAATTTTTAGGTTTTCAAATTTTTTGTTTGCATCCTTATCATATCACAGTTTTGACGGAAGTCAACCCCACCTTTTCACCAGAAGGGGACAAAACCGCCGGAAAACGCTCCCTTCGGCCCCGGAAAGGCAAACCTCTCTCCTTGACAAATACCCCCCAGGGGTATATACTGTCCCCAGAATACATACCCCACCGGGGTATGACAGTTCAAAGGAGGACCTATGCGCGAAGAACAGTATGAGATCAGCGGAATGCACTGCGCGGCGTGCAGCGCGTCCGTGGAAAAAGTGACGCGGCGGTTGGAGGGCGTGGAGCGCAGCGATGTGAATCTGACCACCGGCATCATGACTATCCGCTACGAGGAGAGCAAAGTCACACCGGAGCAGATCATCGCAAAGGTGGAAAAGGCGGGCTTTGGCGCTGCCCTCCGCCAAAAGGAGCGGGAGGCCCAGCCGGAGGACCGGGCCGGGGCGGAAGAGGCCGCCCTGCGGCGGCGCAGGACAGAGCTGATGGTCTCCGGGGCTTTTTCCCTGGTTCTTTTATATGTATCCATGGGACAGATGCTGCCCTTCGGGCTTCCCGCCCTGCCGGTACCGGAGATCGTCTCCATGCACGCCCATCCCGTGAACTTCGCCATGCTGCAGCTTCTGCTGGCGGTCCCGGTGCTCTACTGCGGGCGGAATTTCTTCACCAGCGGCTTCAAGGCGCTGCTCCACGGCAATCCCAACATGGACTCCCTGGTGGCCATCGGCTCCGCCTGCTCCTTTGTCTACAGCGTGGCCATGACCTTCCTCATCGACTATGACCCCCACACCTATGTCCACAACCTTTACTATGAATCCGCCGCCGTGGTGCTGACCCTGGTCTCCCTCGGCAAATTCCTGGAAAGCCGGAATATGCAAAAGACCAAGGGGGCCATCACGGCGCTGATGCGCCTCTCTCCCGACACCGCCATTCTGGCCCAGTCCGGCCGGGAGGTCCCCACCAGGCAGCTAAAGGCGGGGGACCTGGTGCTGGTAAAGCCCGGGGCCAGGATCCCCGCCGACGGCTCTGTGACGGAGGGAGAGAGCAGCGTCAACGAGGCCATGCTCACCGGAGAGAGTATGCCGGTGGAAAAAAGGGTGGGCAGCCAGGTCATCGGCGGCAGCGTGAACCAGAACGGGGTGCTCACCGTCCGGGTGGAGCGCACCGGCGAGGATACCACCCTCTCCCGCATTATCCGCTTCGTGGAGGACGCCCAGGGGAAAAAGGCCCCCATCTCCCGCACGGCGGACAAAGTGGCCGGCGTGTTTGTGCCGGTGGTGATGGCCATCGCCCTCCTGGCCGCCGTCTGCTGGGCCATAGCGGGCCAGCCCCTCTCCTTCGTGCTGCGGGTGTTCACCTCGGTGCTGGTCATCGCCTGTCCCTGCGCCCTGGGTCTTGCCACCCCCACCGCCATCATGGTGGGCACCGGCCTTGGGGCCCGGCGGGGCATTCTCATCCGTTCCGGCGAGATTCTGGAGGTCACCCACAGTGTGGATACCGTGGTGCTGGACAAAACCGGAACCGTCACGGAGGGCAAGCCCGCCGTAACGAAGCTGGTCCCCTACGGGTGTAAAGCATCCGCCCTGCTGTCCGTGGCCGCCGCGGTGGAGGCCGTGTCCGCCCATCCCCTGGCGGAGGCCATCTGCGCCTATGCCGGGGAGCAGGGGGTGGAGGCCCCGCCCCGGCCAGAGGCGTTTGAAAACCTTTCCGGCAGGGGGCTGAAGGCCACCCTTGAGGGGCATGACGTCCTTGCGGGCAACCGCCGCCTTCTGGAGGAAAACGGCGTGGATGCCGCCCCCCTGGCGGAAGAGGCCGCCCGCCTTGCCGCCCAGGGCCAGACGCCCATGTACTTTGCCCGGGACGGGGTTCTGCTGGGGCTGATCAGCGTGGCGGACAAAGTCAAGGACACCAGCACCCAGGCCATCCGGGCCATGAAGGAGGCCGGTATCCGCACCGTGCTCCTCACCGGCGACAGCCGGGCCGCCGCCGGCCACATCGGCGCCCTTGTGGGGGTGGACCAGGTGATCGCCGAGGTACTGCCGGAGGAAAAGGCGGGGGTGGTCCAGAAGCTCCAGGCAGAGGGCCGCAGGGTCATGATGGTGGGCGACGGCATCAACGACGCCCCCGCCCTCACCGCTGCCACCGTGGGCTGCGCCATCGGCAGCGGCAGTGACATCGCCATCGAATCGGCGGACATCGTCCTCATGCGGGACGACCTTATGGACGTACAGCGGGCGCTGCGGCTGTCCGCGCTGACGCTGCGCCACATCAAGCAAAACCTCTTCTGGGCCTTTTGCTACAACACCATCGGCATTCCCATCGCGGCAGGACTCTTGTATCTCTTCGGCGGCCCCCTGCTCTCCCCCATGTTCGCAGGAGCCGCCATGTCCCTCAGTTCCGTGTGCGTTGTGGGCAACGCGCTGCGGCTGGGGCGGGCAAAGCTGTAAAGGAGGCGGAAGAATGGAACATCAGGAAAACTGCTGCCGCCGCAAACACCGGGAGCAGCCGGAATATGACGCCCTGATCCGGCGTCTGAACCGCATCGAAGGGCAAGTCCGGGGCGTGAAGGGCATGGTGGAAAAGGAGGCCTATTGCACGGATATCCTCACTCAGGTCTCCGCCATCCAATCGGCGCTGAACGCCTTTTCCCGGGAGCTGCTGGCAAACCACATCCGCACCTGCGTGGTGACGGATATCCAAAACGGGCAGACGGAGGTCGTGGACGACCTTCTGAACACCATACAAAAAATGATGAAATAACTGGAGGAAATGAACATGACAACCATCTCTGTCCCTGATATGATGTGCGAAAACTGCGTTAAACGCATCACCAACGCCCTGAGCGCCGCAGAGTTGAACTTCAGTGTGGAGCTGTCTTCCAAAACCGTGTCCATCGACGGCTGTGAGCACTGCGTCAAAACCGCCCTGGAGGAGCTGGAAGACCTGGGCTTCACGCCCCAGGTAAAATAAAGGAGAAATGCCTCCGGCTTCCGCCGGAGGCATTGTTTATTTGCCGCCGCACTGTGCAAACTACCCCTGAAGACAAAAAAGGGGCTGAAAGAGACATGGGGAAAAGGCGAACGGCAGCGGCGCTTTTGTGCGCACTGCTTCTGACAGGCTGCGCCGGCAGCGGCGCTGTGGAAGCCGACGGCACGGCACAGATCACGGAGGAGGTCAAATATGTGGCCCTGACCTTCGACGACGGTCCCCGCCGGGCCACCACCACCCGGCTTTTGGACGGTCTGAAGGAACGGGGCGCCGCCGCCACCTTCTTCCTTGTGGGAGAGGAGATTGCGGGAAACGAGGATCTGATCCGCCGTATGGCTGAGGAGGGGCACCAGGTCGGTAACCACACCTGGAGCCATATGCGGTTGGAAAATGCTTCGCCGGAGACGGTCCGGCAGGAGATCCAGCGCACCGACGAAGCGCTGGATGCCATTCTGGGGCCGGGCAGCTACTGGCTGCGCCCGCCCTACGGCCTGCTCCCGGCCAAGGCGGAAACGCTGATCCCTGTGCCTATGGTCAAGTGGTCCGTGGACCCCAGGGATTGGGAAAGCCGGGACACCAAAAAAGTGACCGACGCCATTTTGAAGGCCGTAAAGCCAAACAGCATCATCCTCCTTCACGACATCTATCCCACCTCCGTGGATGCGGCGCTGCAGGTGGTGGACACCCTCCAGGCCCAGGGCTACTGGTTCGTGACGGTGGAGGAGCTTTTGACCATCAACGGCATCAAACCGGAAAAGGGCGTCATGTACCGCAGCGGGGACTTGCCGGCATGAAAAAAGAGACTGCTTTCGCAGTCTCTTTTTATCATCTCTCATCCATTAACCCAGAATCAGCAGCACCAGAGTCAGGATCAGGAAGCCGGCACCCATCCACTTGGTAGCCCGGGCCAGCTTGGCATCCAGCGTCTTGGCCTTGTTCTTCGCCAGGAAGGAGTCAGCCACACCGCCGATGGCACCGGACAAGCCGGCGCTCTTGCCGGACTGGAACAGAACTGCCGCGATGATGGCAACGCCGCAGAGGAGCTGCAGGATGGTAATAATCAGTTTCAATGCGTCCATGTGGAAAACCTCCAAAATTCACTCATACTGATGAGAATTCATTCTACGGTGTTATATCTTAACATAGTTCCCGCGCCTTTTCAAGGGAAATTTTCAAAAAATCCCCCTCCATTCACCTTCCCTTTTGGAAAAAAGCCGAACTTGATAGAACAAATGTTTGCATTTTGAGAACAGATATGCTATATTAGAATTGTAAGAGACCGGCAAACGCCATTTTGAAAACTGGAGGTAGTTATGGCCAAGCTTTCCCATATGCAGCAAAAGATCTATGAATACATCTCCTCCTGCATCAAAAACCAGGGGTATCCCCCCTCCGTGCGGGAGATCGGTGACGCCGTGGGGCTGAAATCCCCCTCCACGGTGCATTTCCATCTCAAGCGCCTGGAGGAATTGGGCGTCATTGTCAAGGGCAGCGGAAAGGGTCGGGCCATCACCCTGGCGGAACCCCCTGTCCCCGAAGACCAGGTCCCCATCGTGGGCAACGTGGCCGCCGGCAGTCCCATCCTGGCGGAGGAGTGCATTGAGGATTACCTCACCTTCGATACCGGCGGGCGGCAAAATGAGTACTTTGCCCTGCGGGTCCGGGGTGAATCCATGCTGGGCGCAGGCATCCTCCCCGGCGACCTTGTGGTTGTGCACCGCCAACAGACTGCCAACAACGGGGAGATCGTGGTGGCCATGATCGAGGATGAAGCCACAGTCAAACGCCTGTCCCGCCGGAACGGCCACACCTGGCTCCTTCCGGAAAATGACGCCTATTCCCCCATCGACGGAACCTACGCCCAGATCCTGGGCAAGGTGGCCGCTGTGGTCCGCCGGTATTGACAGCAAAATGCACAAAGAATCCCGCCGCCCGTCCCCAGAAAAGGAAATTTCTGGAAATTTTAAAAAATTTTTTTGCCTTTTTTTCCTGGGGAGATCCTCCGGATTTTGCATAACAGTCTAAATCCTCATGCACCGCCAAAGGTCGGAGGGAACCAGCAGAAAAACCCGCCGGCGGTCAGACTTCCCCCGGTCAAGCCGGAGATATCGCTTTTTTTCAGTGCAACATCCGTCAAGAAATACACTCCTTTCGCTTATTTTAGGACGTTCCTTTTCCCCTCCTCCTGTTCGCCGCGGGCGGACATCATACCACCATTTCCACAAGCAGAAAACGCCTCTCTTTTTTTGCATTTTTTCCTGCAAGTTTTTTGCCTTTGGAATTCATTATGAATTTTTTTCGTCAGAGCCCGTGTGGGGGGAATTCCATGATTTACAAATTTACCCCTTGTTTCTTTTGTTTGTTTATGCTATGCTGGCAATAGCAAAACCCCGTTCCTAAGTTTATTTTGACCAAATAATATTTTTAGGAGGAAAAGTCCAATGAACAAGTATGTTGAGCGCGTTCTGGCCGAGACCAAGGCTAAGAATGCTACCGAGCCCGAGTTCCTGCAGACCGTCGAAGAGGTCCTCACCTCTCTGGCTCCTGTTATCGATGCTCACCCCGAGTACGAGAAGGCCGCCCTGCTGGAGCGCATGGTCGAGCCCGAGCGCGTTGTCGAGTTCCGCGTCACCTGGGAGGATGACAACCATGAGTGGCATGTCAACCGCGGCTACCGCGTGCAGTACAATGCTGCCCTGGGCCCCTACAAGGGTGGTCTGCGCTTCCAGCCCAACGTCAACCTGTCCATGATCAAGTTCCTGGGCTTCGAGCAGGTGTTCAAGGATGCCATGACCGGCCTGCCCATCGGCGGTGCCAAGGGCGGCGCCGACTTCGATCCCGCCGGCAAGTCCGACGCCGAGGTCATGCGTTTCTGCCAGGCCTTCATGACTGAGCTGTATCGCCACATCGGCCAGGACATCGACTGCCCCGCCGGCGACATGGGCGTTGGCGGCCGCGAAGTTGGCTATCTGTACGGCCAGTATCGCCGCATCATGGGCAACGCTGAGTTCGGTGCCATGTCCGGCAAGGCTGTCTGCACCGGCGGTTCCATCCTGCGTCCCGAGGCCACCGGCTACGGCGCTGTCTACTATCTGGTCGAGGCTCTGAAGCACGACGGCGAGTCCATCGAGGGCAAGCGCATCGCTATGTCCGGCTACGGCAACGTTGGCTGGGGCATCATGAAGAAGGCTGCCGAGTTGGGTGCCAAGGTCACCTACTTCGCCGGTCCCGACGGCTACATCCACGATCCCGAGGGTGTTACCACCGACGAGAAGCTGAACTACATCCTGGAGATGCGTGCTAAGGATCCCATGCACTGCGCTTCCTACGCCGAGAAGTTCGGCTGCGAGTTCGTTCCCAACACCAAGTGCTGGGGCGTCAAGGATGTCGATATCTACATGCCCGCCGCTACCCAGAACGACGTCAACATGGAGTGGGCCAAGAAGATTGCCGAGTCCGGTGTGAAGTACTACATCGAGGTCGCCAACATGCCCACCACCAACGATGCTCTGGAGTTCCTGAGAGAGCAGAAGCACATCGTTGTTGCTCCTTCCAAGGCTGTTAACGCCGGTGGCGTTTCCGTTTCCGAGCTGGAGATGGCTCAGAACGCTGAGCGCCTGTACTGGACTGCCGAGGAAGTCGACGCCAAGCTGAAGGGCATCATGAAGAACATCTATGACTCTTCCGTTGAGGTCGCCGAGCGCTATGGCCTGGGCTATGACCTGGTCGCCGGTGCTAACATCGTTGGCTTCCAGAAGGTTGCCGATGCCATGATGGCTCAGGGCATCTTCT
>JAEDEN010000048.1 GCA_016293265.1 Oscillospiraceae bacterium
CCAACGCCACGGAGAGCCGCCACGACATCATCCAGGCCGTGACCCTGGGCAGCCGTGAGGCCATGGTGGCCTTCTGCAAGGGCATCCAGGCCGCCGCTCCCGTGGACAGCTATGTCACCCCCGAGCCCTGGGCCATGCCGGGCTACGATTCTGACGTCATCATGGCGGCGGGCGCCTTTGTCCAGGGCAGCTCCATCGAGCTTTCCGCCGACGGCCCCATCCGTCCCCCCTACGCTGTGTATTTCCAGGGAGGACTGACTTGGTACCATGCGAAACTGGGAATCCTGATGAGCCTGCAAAAGCTGGTGGAGGCCGGGATCGTCCGCCTTCCCGAGTAAAGGACTGCCTCCACAGGAAAACGCTGTGCCGCATAGCGGCACAGCGTTTTTTTCATGATTTTACCTGCTGTTCCAGAAGCTCCAGCAAAAGCCGTTCGTTCTCCCCCGCGGCGGCGGCCAGCTCCCCGGACTTCTTCCGCATCCGGGCAAGGACACCGTCGTAATCCGCCATCAGGGCATCGGCGGCGGCGATGGCCGCGGCGGCGTCAAAGCGCTCCACGTGGCCGGCGGAGGGCTGGTCCAGCTCCTGCAAGTAGTGTTCCACCTTGGGATCATAGACAAGGCCCATGGTGGGGACGGCCATCCGGGCAGCAAAGATCAGCGTGTGGAGCCGCATGGCAAGACACAGCTTCGCCTTCCCCAGGACCCCCATCAGGTCACGGGGCGTACAGGGGCAATCCAGCAGGAAGGAAGGCTCCTCCATGGCGGCCCGCACCCGCTCCGTGGCCTCACGGTCCCGGGAGGGCTGCATCATCATAAACAGCACCTCCAGGCCGTAGCGGCGGCGCAGGTGGTCGCACAGCACCGCCAAGCGGCGGGAAAACTCCTCCGTGTTGGGCCAGCTTCGCACCGAAACCACCACGAACTCCCCTCCGGCGGGAAGGCCGCAGGCGCAGAGCAGTTCCTCCGCCCGCTCCGGCGGGGCGGGCGGCAGGCGGAACACCGGGTCGGCGGTCACATGGAGGTCGGCGCGCCTTACCCCCATCTCCCGCAGCTCCGTTTCGGAACCATGGTCCCGCAGCGTCACCACGGCGGCCTTTTCCACCGCGTTTTTCGTCCGGCAGCGGTTGCCCTTTTTACGGACGGGGCCGATGCCGTTGGCATAGAGCATGACCGGCTTTCCAAGAAGCCGGGCTGTGTGCATCACACTGAGATAGTATAGGATAGAGCGGGTGGAAGTGGTGTCCTGCAGAAGGCTCCCGCCGCCGGAGAGCAGCACATCACACCGCCGCAGGGCGGAAAAGACCTTCCAGCCCTGGAACCGGGGGATAGCCTTCAGGCCATACTGCCGCCGTGTCAGGTCCGGGTCGTTGGAAAGGACGGTGATATCCACCTCGTCGCTGACCGCGCCGATGGACTGGCGGATAGAGTCCAGAATCGCGTCATCACCGGCATTCCCGAAGCCGTAATAGCCGCTCATGACCACATGGTATTTCCGGCGGCGCACCTGGTCGTAAACACCAAGGCAGTCCCGGGCCATGCGCTCCACGGAGTAGTATTTTTGCACCACTTCCCTGCCCCAGGCGCCCAGCTCCCTCCGCCGCTGGGGCGTAAGGGCCATGGCGGAGAGGATCTCCTCCCGCATTTCCGCCGGGCTTGCCGCCGGGTCAGTGCGGCAGCAGAAGTTGGTGTCCATGGCCTTTTCCAGCTTTTCCGGAGTGAAAAGGCCGGTGTGGCCCTGGGCGCCGGAAAGAATCACAGCCTTTCCCGCAGCCATGGCCTCCAGGGCCGCCCGGGAAACGCCCACAAAAAGGTCGCTGGACGCTATAATATCCGGGATGTCCGTGCGGGGGCCAGTGAGGATCAGGCATTCCCGGCCCAAGGCTTGGTTCACCTCCGCCGCCTTTTCCCGCAGCCGGGCGAAGTCCGTTCCGCCGCCGGTGATCAAGATGCGGACACCGGGGATCTTTTCATCCAGCTCCGGGGCGATCTCCATCAGCTCATGAGCGATGATGGCGGGTTCTTCATCCAGGCGGCTGACATGGCCGATGACAGGCGCCTCCCCCAGGCCGAACTCCCGCCGGATGGCCTGGCCGGAGACAGCGGGGGAAAATTTCTCCGTGTCGATGCCGTTGATGGTGATGGTGATGTGCCCGGAGGGGATCCGGTATTCCTTCATCAGGTAGTCCCGGATGTCCTCCGAAACGGCCAGAGTCCGCTCCCCCCAATCGGAAAGCAGCCGCAAAGCGCCGCTGACCTGGTAGACGCCGTGGCAGGAGGTAACAAAGGGGAAGTGCATGGACCTTGCCAATTGGCCGCACAGCATGGCAGGGATGCGGGCGTGGGCATGAACCACATCCGGCTTTTCCCGGGAAATGACATCCTTCAGAATCTTCCGGGCCCGCATCATCTCTCCCGCGGCACGGCGGTGGAGGGGCGCTTCATAATGCCTGATCCCCGCTTTTTCGATCTCCGGCACATAAACGCCGCCGTTGGAAACCACGATGACCTCGTGTCCCTCCCGGCGCAGCTCCTTCGTCAGCTCCACGATATGGGTCTCGGCGCCGCCGATATCCAGCGCCATGGTTGCCATCAGGATTTTCATGGTTCTTTCTCCTTTTGATAGCGGGAGTTGAACCTTGGTTCAACTCCCGCCCAGCTAAAAGTCGTCGCTCTCCCCTTAATGGATCTCTGTCACGATGGCGTTGAAGGCCGCGTAAGGCGTGTAAAAGCTGCGGTTGGCGTTGACGCCCAGCTCATAGACCCGGTTGATGGAATAGCGGCCGTCGGTAACGGTGCCGGTGCATTCCACGGTGATGAGGAGATTGCAGCCGTCAGCATTTGTCAGGCAGGCGTAGGTGCCGTCCTTGAGCTTTTCGGTCTTGGTGGCATCCTGACGCTCAATACGGGTGATCTTGCCGATGGCGCCGCCGGTGGAGTGGTCCTTATCGTACATCTTGTCGCCCACGGCCACGGCATCCGCCACCTGAAGGTCCAGGTTCTCCGCCAGGGCGGTAAAGGTGATGGTGGAGCCGGAATCGCCGGTGGAAGTGACGGAGAGGGTGTTGTTCTTGGCGTGGAGGGCAAAGGCCATAACGATGACCACCAGCACCACCAGCCCGTCGATGATGCTGACCTTGCCGAAGACACGGCCGTTATTGTCAATGATCTTCATGGTCAGTTCCCCCTTTCAATGGCATAGACCTCGCCGGAGCCCAGATATCCGGGGCCCCGGACATAGATCTTCTCTCCCACGCGCAGCTCATAGCCCGAGCCCACCAGCACCTTCTCTTCGCCGTAGGTCACATTGGCTTCCACAACAATGTCCACATCCTCATAGCCGGGGATCTCGGCGGTGACGTAGGATTTTTCCTCCTCGTTGATGATGGAGTCCGTGGCGGGCATGGCGGCGGCGGAAACCACGGTGCCAAGCTCAAAATTCTTCACAACATCCACCAGCCTGTCCCCCGCCTTTATCAGGTCTCCCGTGCCGGGAAGGGTCTTTTGCAGGCGGATGGTATATTGAGTGGTGGCGGAGGCCGGGGCGCCCTCCGGCGCGGCGGCGGCAGGCTTCATCCGCGTCCACAGCAGCACGGCGGCCACAGCCAGGGCAATCAGGATCACGATGCCGTCAAACAGATTCAGCTTCAAACGGAAGCGTCCCTCATTTCGTTCCATGTTGATCTCCTTTCAGCGTCTTGAGATAGACGCTTTCAATATTCCTTGCAAAAATCTGGCCGGTAAAGCGCTCCTGGAAAACCTCTCCGGCGCGGCGGGACATCTGCTTCAGCGTCTCCGGCTCGTCCATCAGGCGGGCCATGCAGCGGTAAAGGGCACCGGAATCCCGGGTGGGGAACATAAGGCCGTTATCGCCGTCCGTCACCAGCCAGGGGTTCCCGCCATAGTCGCTGACGATGGCGGGAACGTTCATGCTGAAGCCTTCCAGAATGGAGAGGCTGGAGGTCTCGGTGCCATAGGAGGCGTTGAGCTGCACATCCAGCACGGAGAGAAATTTCGCCACGTCACTCTGGAAGCCCAGGAAGCGGACGTGGTCATCCAGGTGGCGGGCCGTGACTTCCCCCCGCAGCTCCTGCTCGTAGTTTCCTGTGCCGGCGATGAGGAGCTTGAAGGCGCGGCCGTCCCCGGCAAGCTTTTCGGCGGCGTTCACGATATCCAGATGTCCCTTGTAGGTTTCGATCCGGGCCAGGATGCCAAAAACGAAGTCCTTCTCCGCAACGCCCCATTCCCTGCGGGCGGCGGCGCACTCCTCCCCACTCCGCCGCGCCACCGGGGCAACGCCGTTCATCATGGTGGTGATGCGCTTGGGAGAAATGCCCGCATCCGTGAGATTTTCGGCGGCGGCGGGACTGACGGCGATGATATGGTCGGAATAATGCTCGTTCAGGAGCTTGTTGACCCACCGTCCGGGAGGATAGCGCAGCTTTGCGGAAATCGGGAAGGCAGAGTGGCGGGTGAAAATGACCACCTTGCCGCACCGCCGCCCCGCGATGCGTCCGGAGAGGGCGCCGTGGGTGTGGACGATGTCGGGGTCCACTTCCCGGATGAGTTTGGTCAGCGCCCGGACGTCGTCCTTATGGTAGGAGCGGTCCGCCATGTCCTCCACCTCATAAACCGTGGCCCCAAGGTCCCGCAGAGGCTGGGCCAGCAGGCTCCCCCGGGGGACGGCCACGCAGGTGTGGAACCTCTCCTTGTCGGCGTATTGCAGGTAGTTCAAAAGGACCCGGCCTGCGCCGCCGATGTTGGTATCACTGATGATATTCAAGACCTTAATCATTCCAGGCATCTCCCTTCCGGCATCCCGCTCCGTTTGGCCGCCAATACGCCAACGGCGAGATACACCCAGAAAATCAGCATTACGCGGTAATTGTAGAAGGAGTAATCCGTCATAGCCTGCACCAAAAAGCCCGCCATGCCGGCGATGAAGGCGATCTGCAAAATGCGGCTGGCAAAGTCCTTCTCTTTGCCAAGGGAGGTACAAAGGCTGCGGAAATACCAGAACAGCGCCAGTAGGAACACGGCCAGGGCGCAGATGCCGGCATCACAGACGATCTGCAAAAACAGGTTATGGGAGTGGGGGGCCACGATGGTATTGTAGCTGTAAGCGGGATAGACCTTGTTGAAGGCAGCTTCGCCGGGACCCACGCCGCAAAGCCAGTAGCCGTCCTTCAGCATGGCAAGGCTGCCAAGCCAGATGAAAACGCGGTAAGAGGTGGAGTTGTCCTTCAGGTTGCCAATGCTGGTAAAGCGGGAGACAACGGTTTCCGGCAGGACAAAATACAACGCCACCAAAGCAAAGGGAGCCAGCAGGATGAGCCGGGGGTCCAGCAGCACGAAGAAAATGGCCGCCGCGAACAGAAGGCCCAGCCAGGCGCCCCGGGAGAAGGTGAGGATCATGCACACGCACATGACGGCGCAGCTTCCAAAGTAGAATACCCGCTCCCCCCAGTTTTTGGAGGAAAGGAGTTTGGCACCGCCCAGCGGTATCATCAGCACCAGGTACTGGCCCAGCATATTGGGGTTCTGGAGGGTGCCGGAGACGCGGAAGCTGATGGAGGAGAACATATCGCTGTCCACCCAGGCGGCGGACTGGTAGCCCCAGCGGAAGAAATACTGGCAGATGCCGTAGCAGGAGACCGCCGCCCCCGCCAGGACCAGGAGGAAGATGACGGCGTCCAGCTGCTGCCGCTTTGTCACAGCGCTGCCCAGCACCACGGCGAAGAGGATGAAGGCAACAGAGAGAATGCCGGGAAAGAGGCTCTCCCTCGGGGTGACGGAGGTGAGGGTGGCCACCAGGTAGATGGCGGCATAGAGGATCACGAAGCGGTTGACGGAGGCATACTCCAGCCGGTGCTTCCGGCGCAAAATGCCCAGGAGCAGCGAGCAAAAGCCCACCATCACCAGTGCCAGCACCACCATGGTGGGCAGGATGGGCATCATGGCCGCCGCCAGGGCACACCAGAAAAAGCACTGGGTGAAGATGCTGCCGGAAAAGAGCTTTTCCAGATGCAGCAGATCATAGACCCTGCAAAGGAGTGCCTGGATCCAACTCCAAAGCCGGTAAAAGATGCTGCTTTGGGAGATGGCCTCTCCCCGGTCCTCCGACCGGGCAAACCAGCCGATGAGGCGGCTTTCCCGCCACTGGCGGCTCATCCAGAGGCAGAGCCTCTCCAGCCCGCGGCCCAAAAGGCTGGTACGCCATACACGTTTCATCGTTTCCATAGATTATCCTCGCTTCAGTAATTGCTTCATCAGCTTCACGCTCAGCCGTGCCTCGTCCAGGCCCAGCAGAACGGCGGCCACAAAATAGACACACAGCCCCACACAGGCCACGGTCCCCAGGGTCACCAGCTCCCCCAGCTTTCCGCCCACAAGGCCCGAGACAGCTCCCAGCACCAGCACGGCGGACAGGGCCATCACGGCGGTGGCGGCCAGCATTTTCAAAAAGTCCAGGCAAAATCCCTTCGTCAGCACCCCCTGTCCCCTTCGCTCCATAGGAAGGAGCAGGAGGAGGGCATAGGCCGTGGAGGACACCGCCGAGGCGATGGCAAGGCCGGAGACCGCCATGGAATCGGTGAGGGCCATGCAAAGAAGGATGTTCACACCGATGGACGCCGCGCCGGCGATAAGGGGCTCTTTGCCGCTCTGTCTTGCAAAATAGGCACGGCTGAGGATGTTCTGCACGGCGTAGCCCAGCATCCCCAAGGACACCCAGCCGAGGGCGGCGGAGGTGATCTCAACGGAGAAGGCGTCAAACTCGCCGCCGCCGTAGACAAGGGAGATCAAGGGCCGGGCCACCACCATCAATCCCGCCGACATGGGCAGGACGAAAAAGAGGCTTGCGTGGAGGGTGGAGCGGATGGTATCCCGGAAGGCGTCTCCTTGGTCCCCCGCGGCAAGGCGGGAGAGTTTGGGGAAAATGACGTTGGTGACGGAGAGGATGAATACCCCCGCGATCACAAGATACAGGTTCGTTGCATACTCGATGGCGGAAACGCCGCCGCCGTCATAAAGGTGGGAGCCGAATTTGGAGTTGATGGTAAGGTTGATGGGCTGCACCCAGGTGGAAACCATCACGGGCCCCATAAGGGCGAAGACCTTTTTCATGCCCTCGGACCGCACCTCCAGCCGGGGCGCATAGGAAAAGCCTTTCTTCCGCAGGGCGGGCACCTGTACCACCGCCTGCAAAAGCCAGCCTACCAGGAAGGCGGCAGCCAAGCCGTAGACACCGAATCTCTCATCCAGCGTCCAGAAATAGAGGATGATGACCGCGTTGGAAACGGCGCTGATGAGGGCCGGGACGCGGAATTCATCCAGCGACTGCAAAATGCCCACGAAGGAAAAGGCAAGGCCCGTAAAAAAGACCGTGGGGAACATGATGCGGGTGAGCCTTTCCGCAAGGAGGGCCGTTTCGGCATTGTAGCCGTCGGCAAAGAGGGCCACGAACTCCCCGGAAAAGGCCATGCCCACGCCGGTAAGGAGCAGCGTCAAAAGGCCGATGACGGTCAAAAAGGCCCGGCTGAAGGCAAAGGCCTTTTTCTTCCCGCCGCTTTCCAGATACTCGCTGAACACCGGGATGAAGCAGGCGGAGATGGCCGAGGCGAACACCGCGTCAAAAAACACCCGGGGGATGCGGCTGGCGGTATAGAAGGCGCTGGCCTCCATCCCCATTCCGTAATGGATGGCCAGGAGATGGTCCCTGTAAAGGCCCATCGCTTTACCCAGAAGTGTCAGCACCATGACCATGCCAATGGTCTTTGTGGCGCCGCTTTTTTGCTGTCCCAATGCCGTTCCTCCTTGCTTCTGCACACAATAAATCAATTTAT
Source organism: Oscillospiraceae bacterium (assembly GCA_016293265.1). GTDB lineage: Bacteria > Bacillota > Clostridia > Oscillospirales > Oscillospiraceae > Oscillibacter. The sequence goes on from JAEDEN010000048.1 coordinate 7,844, forward strand.
TTTACACGATGCGGCGGCGGTTTTCAACCGCTGAGAAAAACTTCATACTTTTTTCACACTTCTTTTTCCCTCAGGGTTTAGGATGAAGCAAACGGAGGCATCATTTTCCATTGAATCCAGAAAGTGATCCTGCTATAATGAAGCCTTAACCGGAATCCACCCTCTGCGCCAAAAGGAGTACCCATGAAAAAACCATTCTTTTCCCGCTTTGCCCGCCGGGCGGCGGCGCTGCTGTGCGCCGTCTCTCTGGCTGTCCCCACCGCCTATGCCGCCTCTGCCGAAGAAGTTCTGAAGACAGAGCAGACCATCGTGGATGGCCTCACCTATTATAATACCGTCACCTCCACCGCCGCCGGGCGGATGGAGAGCTTCCTGCTGGAGATGGAGGAGGATGCCCATGTCTCCCCCCTCCTCATCCCCTCCGACGGCACCGTCTACGGGGGAGGCACCATCTCCTCCGCCGTCAGCTACGCCCGGGAGCAGGGCCACCATGTCGTGGCCGCCGTCAACACCGACTTTTTCTCCTCTTCCAGCGGCGTGCCCATGGGCATTGTGATCCAGGACGGCGTCTACCAGTCCAGCCCGGAAAAGAGGAATGCCGTTTTCATCGATGAGGACGGTGCCTTCCAATACCTCTCCGCTCCGGAGGTCTCCTTGTCCCTCACTAACGGCAGGAGCGGCCAGACCGTCACCCCCCATCACTTTAACAAGCTGCGCACCGCCAGCGGCGGTATGTATCTTTTGAACAGTGACTTTTCCTCCGTCTCCACCCGCACCTCCTCCAGCGGCTGGTTCGTGCTGATGCGCCCCGTGGAGGAGGACGCCAAGCTCACCGTGGATACCTCCATGGAGCTGGAAGTGGCGGAGATGTTCACCTACAGCGGCGCCATCGCCATCCGGGAGGGGGAATACGTCCTCACCGCCGACGACCAATCCGGCTACGGCCACATCTACCAGTCCTTTCAGGTGGGGGACCGCATCACCCTGACCACCGCCTGCGGGGATGAGGCCCTGACTGGCGCCCAGTGGGCCAGCGGCTGCGGCGACATCATGATCGAGGACCGGGAGCTGACCGATCCCTCCCAGTGGAATTACGCCACCGACGGCCGCCAGCCCCGCACCGCCCTTGGCGTCAAGCGGGACGGCACAGTTTTGCTCTACGCCGTGGATGGCCGGCGCGCCGGCTATTCCACGGGCATGACCCAGACAGAGCTGGCGGAATTCCTGCTGGACGAGGGCTGCGAGTGGGCGGTGAACCTGGACGGCGGCGGCTCTACTGCCATGTCCGTCTGGGTACCGGGCCAGGGATCTCCCTCCGTGCAGAACCGCCCCTCCGACGGCAGCCAGCGCAAATGCTCCTCCTACCTCCTCCTGGTGGCGGACCAGGCCCCCAACGGCCGCCCCGACCGGCTGGCTATGGTGGAAAACGGCCTGACCGTGCTGGCCGGCTCCTCTTTGACGCTGCCTGAGACCGTGGTGATCGACCGGGGGCTGGAGATCCTGGATGAGGAGCTTGAGGATCTTACCATCACCTCCCGCAAGAAGCTGGGCACCATTAAGGACGGTGTTTACACCGCCAAAAGCAAAGCCGGCACCGATACGCTGCGCCTTTCCTCCCACGATCTTGACGTCAGCGGCACCGCCACCATCCATGTGGTGGACGAGCTGACGGAGCTGACCGTCACCCGGCGAGATTCCGGCCAGAGCGTCTCCTCCCTGGCCCTGCTCCCCGGCGAGACCCTGACCCTGGACGTCACCGGCAGCTACTGGGGCCGTACCGCCCTGCGGGACCTTTCCAACGTGAAATGGACGCTGGAGGGGGATATCGGCACCATTGACGAAGGCGGCACCTTCATCGCCGCCCCAGGCAACGCCTCCGGTGCCATCACCGTCTCCGCGGGGGGCCTGGAAAAGCGGATCGAAGTCCGGGTAGAGTCCCCCTATCCCCAGGTGTCCGCCGACCACTGGGCCTATGACGCGGTGGAATACTGCAACGGCAGGGACATCCTCTATGGCGTTCCCCAGGAGGGCTTCGACTGGGACAGCAACATCACCCGGGCGGAATTCGTCCTGGCCATCCACAACGTTTTGGGCAAGCCCTCCTACACCACCCCCTGCACCTTCACCGACACTGTCCCGGAGGACTACTACTATGACGCCCTTTGCTGGGGCCAGGAGCTGGGCATCGCCCTGGGCATGGGGGACGGCACCTTCTGCCCCGGCGGCCCACTGAGCCGTGAGCAGGCCTTCACTCTGCTGCGCCGCAGCCTTCCCCAGTTGGGGATCGACTGCCAGGACGCCTCCACCGCCATCCTGGCCCGGTACGCCGACGCGGCCAGCATCTCTGACTATGCCAGGCCCCATATCGCAACGCTGACCATCCAGGGGCTCGTCAACGGCATGGGCACCGGCATGGAGCCCCAGGGGAACCTGACCTGGGCCCAGACGGCGGCCCTGCTCTACCGCCTTTCCAACTTCACTCCCGTCACCGGGGACACCGCAGCCGCGGCCCTCACCGCCCTGTGCACCGCCGGCGACAAGCTGAATGTCCGCCTCTCCCCCGACACCTCCGCCCCCATCCTGGACCAGCTGCCCGGCGGCTCTGTGGTGGTGGTGACGGAGAGCCTGGAGGGCTGGTATCAGATCCTCTATCCCAATGCTGAGGGCCTGCTGGTGTGGGGCTATGCCTCCGCCGACTACTTGCAGCCCATCCAGTAATGCAGCCGTCCCTTCAGCAGGCGGAAAGCGCCTGATCCCTTTCCCCATCTTTGACCGGCCCATAAAAAATCCCTCGTCTGCTTCCCAAAGCAAACGAGGGATTTTTTTCGTTCAACAGTACGGTATTGACTCAGACATTCGGAAAAATGGGGTTATGCCTTGGGATAATGGACATGGAGCAGCTCGTGGCACTTTTCCTCGCCGTAGTCCTCCAGGAAGGTCCTGACCACAGGGTTCCGCTCGGCGCGCTTGAAGGGGGCAGAGCGGTCGATGTTGTACAGGCCCTCGGAACGTTCCTTTTTGGTCGGCATCAGGCCGTGGGGCTGGCCGGCGCCGCCCACGCAGCCGCCGGGGCAGGTCATGACCTCCACCAGGTCGTAGTACGCCTCGCCGGCGTCGATGGCTTTCAGCAGTTCCTGGGCATGGATCAGGCCATGGACAACAGCCAGCTTGATCTCCCGCTCGCCCACCCGGATCGAAGCCTCCCGGATGGCCTCGTTGCCCCGCAGGGGAGAGAAGCTCAGCTCCCGCAGCACGTTCTTGGACTTATCCGGCAGACAGTAGCGCACCACGGACTCGGCCACGCCGCCGGTGGTGCCGTAGATCGCGGCGGAACCGGAGCCCAGGCCGAAGGGCAGGTCGGGAGACTCCAACTCCAGATTCGGCAAATGGATTCCGGACTCCTTCACCATCTTGATGATCTCCTGGGTGGTGAGAACCAGATCCACATCCGGCTTGCCACCGTGGGAAAACTCAGGACGGGCAGCCTCCATCTTCTTGGCGGTGCAGGGCATGATGGCCACGTGGTAGGTTTCCTTGCCGTCGGCAGCATCCTTTTCCCTGTACCGGTCCTTCAAAATGGCGGCAAACATCTCCATGGGGGACTTGCAGGTGGAAATATGCTTGAGATACTTGGGATTCTCATTTTCCAGATACTTCACCCAGGCGGGGCAGCAGGAGGTGAACATGGGGAAGGGGCCTCCCTTTTCCAGGCGGCGCAGGAACTCCCGGGACTCCTCGATGGTGGTGAAGTCGGCACCGAAGGTGGTGTCATACACCTCGTCCACGCCCATAAGCTTCAGCGCGGTGACCAGCAGGTCCAGGGCATTGGTGCCGGCGGGAAGGCCGAAGGCCTCGCCCACGGCCACACGGACAGCGGGGGCGATCTGCACCACCACCCGCTTGTTGGGATTGTGGATGGCGCTCCAGGCAAGGCCGATCTCATTTTTCACAGAGATGGCGCCAGTGGGGCACACGGCGGCGCACTGGCCGCAGCTGATGCACTTGGTCTGGTCCATCTTGCGGCCGAAAGCCGGGGTGACCCGCATATGATAGCCCCGGTAGGCAAAGTCGATGATTCCCATGCCGATGGTCTCGGAACAAGCGCGGACGCAGTCGCCGCAGAGGATGCACTTGCTGGGGTCCCGAAGGATGGCAGGGCTGGTGTCGTCGATCTCGCTGGGCTCGCGGCTGTCACCAAAGCCCATCTTGTTGTGGACGCCGAACTGGACCGCCAGGTCCTGCAGGTGGCAGCTCCCACTCTTGCCGCAGCTGGTGCAGTCGCAGTTGTGGGAGGCCAGCATCAGTTCCAGAATGACACGGCGGTATTTCAGCAGACGGGCCGTGTTGGTGCGGATGCGCAGGCCGTCCCGGGGCTCCATGGAGCAGGAGGCGTCGATCTTACCGGTCTTTTCATCCTCCACCACACACATCCGGCAGGCACCGTAAACGGAAAGGTCGGAATAATAGCAGAAGGTGGGCATTTCGATGCCGATCTTCCGGATGACGGACAGGACGTTCTTCTCGCCGTCAAAGGCCACGCGCTGGCCGTTGACATACATGATTCCCTTAGCCATTGTTTAACCCTCCTTGGCGGCAGTGATGGCCCCGAAGGGGCAGTTGCTTACGCAGGCGCCGCAGTTGATGCACTTCTCGGCATCGATGGTGTGGGCTTTCCGGGCCTCGCCGTTGATGGCCTCCATGGGGCAGTTCCGGCGGCACTTGCCGCAGCCCTTGCATTGATCCGCGTCGATGGCGGGGTGGGGCTTTTCCTTGTTGCAGATGGGGCAGTGGTGGTCCACCACATGGTGCAAATACTCCTCACGGAAGTACTTCATGGTGCTCTGAACGGGCTTGCAGGCACTCTGTCCCAGGCCGCAGAGGGCGGTGGAGGTGATGGTATCGGAGAGCTGCTCCAGAAGGTCCAGGTCCTCCAGGGAGCCCTTGTTATCCAAAATGCGGTCCAGGATCTCCAGCATCCGCTTGGTTCCCTCCCGGCAGGGCACGCACTTGCCGCAGGATTCGTTCTGGGTGAAGCGCATGAAGAAGCGGGCCACCTCCACCATGCAGGTGTCCTCGTCCATGACCACCAGGCCGCCGGAGCCGATCATG
>JAEDEN010000049.1 GCA_016293265.1 Oscillospiraceae bacterium
ACCTCCACCCTGAAGGTCATGGACGTCAACGTCACCAAGCAGCTCACCGAGATCTACAACGGCACCTTCGTTGGCCAGGACGCTCTGCTGGGCGCCGACACCGACTCCTCCAGCTATGTTTCCGCCGAGGGCCGCCAGCAGCTGAGCCAGGAGGCCCTGGACGCCATGGCCGAGTGCTATGAGAAGGTGAAGGACGGCACCATCGTCCCCGCCGCCAACTTCAACGGCTATCTGCCCACCGACTTCCCCGGCCTGAAGTAAGGAAATAGCGATGATGAAAGAATCTGTTTCCGCCAGCATCGCCCTGCCCGAGGGGGTTGAGATCGCCAAGGTGGTCCTCATGCCCGGCGATCCCCTGCGCGCCAAGCACGTGGCCGAGAAGTACCTGGAAAATCCCGTGTGCTTCAACACCGTGCGCAATATGCTGGGCTACACCGGTACCTACAAGGGCCGCAAGATCTCCGTTATGGGCAGCGGCATGGGCATCCCCTCCATGGGCCTGTACGCCACGGAGCTCTACAACCAGTTTGATGTGAATGCCATCATCCGCATCGGCTCCGCCGGCGGCATCAGCCCCGACGTGAAGCTCCGGGACGTGGTCATCGCCATGGCCGCCTCCTCCAACTCCGCCTACGGTTCCGCCTATGACATGCCAGGCTACCTGGCTCCCGTGGCCAGCTACGATATGCTGGCCCATGCCGTGGAAGGCGCCAGGACCCTGGGTGTCAGCGCCGTGGTGGGCAAGGTCTTTACCTCCGACCACTTCTATAACCCCGTGCCCCAGGTGAACGAGAAGCTCCGCGAGCTGGGCCACCTGGCCGTGGAGATGGAGACTGCCGGCCTGTACTGGACCGCTGCCGCCTGCAAGAAGAAGGCGCTGAGCGTCCTGACCATCTCCGACCACCTCTTCACCGGTGAATTCCTCAGCGCCCAGGACCGCCAGGAGTCCTTCCACGACATGATGGAAGTGGCTCTGGAGTGCGCCTGGCACGAGGCCGAATAAAAACTGCTGCCCTCCCTGCGCCCCCTGACGGGCGCGGGGAGGGTATCACCCCTGGTTCCTGCATTTACCAATAAATGAGAGACTGAGGGTGTATCCGAAAGCTGCCGGAGCGGATGCGGCTTTCGGATACACCCTGACCAAGAGGGAGATAACATGGAAGATTACATTGTGGAAATGCGGCATATCACCAAGCGTTTTCCCGGCATCGTCGCCAATGACGATGTGACCATCCAGGTCAAGCGGGGCGAGGTGTATGCGCTTCTGGGCGAAAACGGCGCCGGAAAGTCCACGCTGATGAGTATGCTCTTCGGCATGTATGAGCCGGATTCCGGTGAGATCCTCATCAATGGCCAGAGCGTGAAGATGCGCTCCTCCAACGACGCCACCGCCCACTCCATCGGTATGGTGCACCAGCACTTCAAGCTGGTGGACAACTATACCGTGGCGGAGAACATCGTCCTGGGTGTGGAGCCCAGGAAGCGCCTGCTGGGGCTGTTCCCCAGCGTGGATATGAAGAAGGCCAACGAAGAGATCGCCGAGCTTTCCAAAAAGTACGGCCTTGAGGTGAATCCCACCGACAAGATCGAGGATATCACCGTCTCCGTCCGCCAGCGGGTGGAGATCCTCAAGATGCTTTACCGCAAGGCGGAGATCCTGATTTTCGACGAGCCCACCGCCGTCCTCACCCCCCAGGAGATCGAATTCCTCCTGAAGATCATCGACGGCCTGCGCCGGGGCGGCAAGACCATTATCCTCATTACCCACAAGATCGAGGAGATCCGCCGCATCGCCGACCGCTGTGCCATTTTGCGCCGGGGCAAGCTGGTGGATGTGCTGGACGTGCGCTCCACCCCCTCCCAGGAGATGGCGAACCTGATGGTGGGCCGCACCGTGGACTTCGAGGCCCACAAGTCCGCCCCCAACTACCGGGATGTGATCCTGGAGGTGGAGAACCTCACCGTCCAGAACGCTAGCAAATTCGACGTGGTGAAGGATGTTTCCTTCCGGATCCGGGGCGGCGAGATCTTTGCCGTGGCCGGCGTCTCCGGCAACGGCCAGACGGAACTGGCCGATGCCATCTACGGCATGATGAAGGTCCACTCCGGCTCCATCCGCCTGCGGGGGCAGGACATCACCAACCTGCCTATCCGCCAGCGCACCCAGGAGGGCATCTCCTACATCCCCGAGGACCGGCAGCATACCTCCCTGTACCTGGACTTCACCCTGGGTGAGAACCTGGCCATCCGCCGCTATTACAAGGAGCCCTTCTCCCAAAAGGGCATCCTGAAGTTCGATGAATTCAACAAAAACGCCGACGAGCAGATCCAGCGCTACGACATCCGCAGCGGCCAGGGCCGCAAAACCGTGGTGCGCTCCATGTCCGGCGGCAACCAGCAAAAGGCCATCGTGGGCCGTGAGATCGAAGAGCACTCCGATCTCATCATCTTCGTCCAGCCCACCCGGGGCATGGACATCGGCGCCATCGAGAACATCCACCGCCAGATCCTGGCCGAGCGCGACAGGGGAGCGGCTATTTTGCTCATCTCCCTGGAGCTGGACGAGATCATGGAGCTGGCAGACACCATCGGCGTCATCTATAACGGTCAGATGCTGAAAATCGCCGAGGCATCCGAAATGACCTCCATGGATGTGGGCCGGTACATGATGGGAGTGAAGGACGTATGAAAAAGAAAACACTGAAAAAGAGCCGCCTGGCCGCCCTCCTCACCCATGAAAAGTGGGGCGGCGTGGCCGTACCCCTCCTTGCCATCGTCCTTGCCTTCATCACCGCCAGCGTGGTGCTGCTGGCCATGGGCAAAAGCCCCGTCACCGCCTTCCTCAGCTTCCTGCAGGGCTCCGGCTTCGTGCCCAAGGCGAAATACGGCGGCGGCCAGGGCCTTTTGACGGACCTGTTCAACACCCTGAACACCCTGGCGCCCCTGACCCTCGCCTCCCTGGCCTTCATCATCGCCTTCAAGGCGGGCCTGTTCAACATCGGCATCGCCGGGCAGATGCTGATCTCCGGCTTCACCGCCACCGTCATCGTGGGCTACAGCGGCCTGAACGGCCTGATCGCAAAGCCCCTGGTGGTAGTGGTGGGCATCATCACCGGCGGCCTTGTGGGTGCCCTCATCGGCTGGCTGAAGTACCGCTTCAATATCCATGAGGTGGTGGCCTCCGTGATGATTAACTACATCATCAGCTACGGCACCGGCTTTTTCATCAACACCTACTTCGCAAACGCCCTCACCCGCTCCATGCAGATCTGTTCCGACGCCTCCCGCCTGACCTTTATGAATGTGCAGATCAGCGGCATGAAGTGCAACATCCCCCTGGGTATCCTGCTGGCCCTGGCCGCCGCCTTTTTGGTGAAGTTCATCTTCGACAAGACGGTGTTCGGCTTCGAGCTGAAGGCCGTGGGCAACAACCCCGTCTGCGCCAGGTACACCGGCATCAACGTGGGCAGCCGCTTCATTTTCTCCATGGCCTTCTCCGGTATGCTGGCGGGCCTTGCGGGCGTGGTCTATTTCCTGGGCACCTACAACACCATCCTGCCCAAGACCCTCCCCAGCATGGGCTTCGACGCCATCGCCGTGGCCATGCTGGGCAACGCCTCGCCCATCGGCTCCATCTTCTCCGGCATCCTTATCAGTATCTTCCAGTGCGGCAGCAACTACATGAGCTCCGCCGTTGGCGTTCCCAAGGAGATCGCCTCCCTCATCACTGGCATTTTGCTGATGTTCTCCGCCTGCGGCGGCTTCTTCCGCTACATGGCCCAGCGCCGGGTGGACCGTGAGCGCGATGAGCAGCGCGCTGCCGAAAAAGCTGCCCGGACCGACGGAAAGGAGGCTGTGAAATAATGGAAAAGGTGTTTATTGACGGCTTGTCCTTTGCAGCCCCCCTGTTTGTCATGGCTATGGGCGCCATCTACTGCGAAAAGAGCGGTATCACCGACCTGGCTGTGGAAGGCTTCCAGGGCTTCGGCGCCTTCATCGGCGCGCTGTGCGCGGTTTTGCTGATGCCTGTCCTGGGGGAAGGCTCCCAGGCGGTCATCTACATCGCCATGGTGGCCGCCTTCATCGGCGGCGGCGTGTACGCTATCCTCCATGCGGTGCTGTGCATCAATTTCCGGGCCAACCAGACCATCAGCGGCGTGGTCATCAACATCCTCTCCACCGCCCTGACGGCCTTCCTCACCTCCACCGCCAACAAGATCATGAACGGCGACTCCTCCAACAAGTTCATCCTGGGTGTGTCTGACCGTTTCACCGTCCCCGGCCTGAGCCGGATCCCTGTGGTGGGTGCGTTCTTCAAGAATATGTACCCCTTCGAGATCATCATCGCCGTCATCGCTGTCTTTGCCTGGTACCTGATGTACAAGACCCGCTTCGGTATGCACCTGCGGGCCTGCGGTGAAAATCCCCAGGCCGTGGACGCCGCCGGCGGCAACGTGAGCCGCACACGGTTCCTCGCCGTGCTGATCTCCGGCGCCCTGGCGGGTGTGGGCGGCATCTGCTTTGCCTACTCCATCTCCGCCAACTTCTCCCCCAGCATCTACATGGGCTACGGCTACCTGGCCATCTCCGCCATGATCTTCGGCAACTGGAGCATTCTGCCCACCGCAGCGGTGTGCCTGTTTTTTGGCCTGGCCAAGTCCGGCGGCTACCAGCTTTGCCTGTACATGGGCCTGCCCAGCAACTATTCCGACATCTTCATGATGCTGCCCTACGTGCTCACCCTGTTCCTGCTGATGTTCTTCTCCAAGAAGAACCATCCCCCCAAGGCCGCAGGCGAGGTCTACGACAAGGGCAAGCGGTGATGCCTATGCGTGCTGCCATCATCGGCACGGGGGGCATCGCCCACACCCATGCCCGGACCCTGGGCCTGCTGGGCCATGAGATCGCCCTGGTGGTGGGCCGCCGGGCCGAAAGCGCCCGGGCCTTCGGGGAGCAGTACGGCTGCAAGGCCTATGCCGGCTGTCTCACGGAGGAGCTGCTGGCCGGTGTGGACGCCGTCCACATCTGCACGCCCCCCGGAAACCACTTTCCCTGGGCCGCCCGGGCCATCCGGGCGGGAAAGGCCGTCTTTTGCGAAAAGCCCCTGACCTTCTCCGTGGAGGAGGCGGAGGAGCTTTGCCGCATGGCGGAGGAGGCGGGCACCGCCGCGGCGGTGGATTTCAACAACCGCTTCTATCCCGCCTGCGGGCGCATCCGCCGGCAGCTGGCGGACAGCGGCCCCGTGGAGCTGATCCACGGCCACTACCGCCAGGAGTTTGAGATGATGCCTGCCCCCTGGTCCTGGCGCTACACAGCCCCCATGCGGGCGGTGACGGAGATCGGCTCCCACTTCGTGGACCTGATGCGCTTCCTCTCGGGACTTGAGGCGGAGGCCGTCAGCGCCGTGTTCCGGACCGTTTCCCCGGAGCGCCGCCTGCGGGAGGGCAGGATGTATCCCGGCGGGGAAGGGGAGGCTGTGACAGTCTCCAACGAGGATGCCGCTGCCGTCACCATCAAGCTGCGGGGCGGCGCCGTGGCCAGCGTCTTTCTCAGCGAGATCAGTCCCGGCCGGGGCAACGACCTTGCCATCGAGCTGATGACCCGGGAGGAGACCCTTGGCTGGCACAGCGAGGACCCATACTGCGTCCTCAGCGGCCGGAAGGGCCAGGGCATTTCCCGGCTGTGCGACCCCTTCGGCGGCGGATTTTCCACCACCTTTCTGGATACCATGGCCGCCTTTTACGCCTGGGCGGAGGGGGGCGCCAGGGACAGCCGCCTGGCCACCTTCCGGGACGGCCTTGCCGCCGTCAGGCTTTGCAGCGCCATGGCCTGCAGCGCCGAAAAGGGCGGCGCCTTCATCCCGGTTCCCTGAAAAGCGAAAAAAAGCCGTGAGCAGCCGCTCACGGCCTTTTTTTGTGTTGCTTTTTGGCCCGCTTCTGGATTACAATAGAAGGCATCCAAAATGGAAGAAAGAAGGAATCCCCTTATGAAATACGGTCGCAGCTATAATTTCTCCGCCGGTCCCGCCATGATGCCGGAGGAGGTTTTGGAGGAGATCGCCGCTGAGATGATGAACTATCAGGGCAGCGGTATGTGCGTCATGGAGATGAGCCACCGCTCCGCGGTGTTCCAGAAGATCCGGGACGAGGCTGAGGCGGACCTGCGTACCCTCATGGGCATCCCCGAAAACTACAAGGTACTGTTCGTCCAGGGCGGCGGCACGCTGGAATTTGCAATGGTTCCCATGAACCTGATGAAAAACGGCGTGGCCTGCTATGTGGAGACCGGCGCCTGGTCCAAGAAGGCCATCGCCGAGGCGAAGAAGTTCGGGACGGTGAAGGTGATCGCCTCCTCTGCCGATGAGAACTTCTCCTACATCCCCGACTGCTCCGACCCCGATATCCCGGAGGACGCGGATTACGTCTATATCTGTGAGAATGAGACCATCAACGGCACCACCTTCCACACCCTTCCCAACACCAAGGGCAAGGTGCTGGTGTCGGACCAGTCCTCCATGTTCCTCTCCCGCCCCTGCAACGTGGCGGACTACGGGCTGATCTGGGCGGGTGTGCAGAAGAACGTGGGCCCCGCCGGCATGGCCATCGTCATCATCCGGGAGGATCTGCTGCGGGAGGACCTGGACCCCAGAACCCCGGTTTACCTGAACTATAAGACCCATGCCGACAGCGATTCCCTCTATAACACCCCCAACTGCTGGGCCATCTATTGCTGCGGCAAGGTTTTCAAGTACCTCCTGGCCAAGGGCGGCCTGGAGGCCCAGGCCCGGCGCAACGCCGAAAAGGCCGCCGTGCTCTATGACTTCCTGGATTCCAGCCGCTTTTTCACCGCCGCCGTCCGCAAGGAGGACCGTTCCTTCATGAACGTGCCCTTCCGCACCCCCAGCAAGGAGCAGGACGCCGCCGTTGTGGCCGCCGCCAAGGCCGCCGGGTTCGATAACCTGAAGGGCCATAAATCCGTGGGCGGGCTCCGGGCTTCCATCTACAACGCCATGCCCAGGGAGGGCGTGGAAGCCCTGGTGGAGTTCCTCAAAAAGTACGAAAAGGAAAACGGATGATCCCAATGCCCCCGCTTCGGCGGGGGCATTTTCCTGCCCGGGGATATGCAGGCGGGAAGGAGGCGCGGGAAGGTCTGAAGGCAAAACAAAAGACCGACTTGTCAAAACAAGCCGGTCTTTTTGGTGGACGGTACAGGACTCGAACCTGTGACCCCCTGCACGTCAAGGAATTTGTCAAAGGCGGCATGAATTCCTTGTGCTCCAACTGATTGCAGCTTTTCACTTTCTAGGTTTTGCAACATTTTTTGCAATAGATCACCAAACTCAGAAGCAGCAGACCCTCATACACGACTCTTTGCCTTGTGATACAGATCAGTAAGACGTTACTTTCCAATCTTCTCCGAACACGCCCTGTTGCGGCTTTTTCAGCGGTGACGCCTCCAGCAGATTTTACTTCTCATTTCTTTTCTGTCCATGCCGCTCCTCCGGCAGATGGCGAAAACTCCAGACAGGATGGCCGACCAAAAGGCTGAGCAGAACAAATCGGTCAAAAGCGGCCGGAGGGTAGAATGCGTGAAAGCCAAATTCCGCCAGCAATTGATCGAGTACTCGGCAGTACAAAACCTGTCTCTCCTTCACGTCAGCGTCCGGACACAGCGCATCCAAGTCCTTTCCGATCTGCGCCATGCACCGGTCTGTGCGCCCGCCGTTCTTCGTCATAGCAAGGAAAATCTCCCGGCCAGCTTTCTCTGCGCTCATATATCCGTCGATGAGAACATATCCCAGCAGCAGAACGTCCCGGCGGTCCACGTCCGCGAAACCGGAGCAAATGCCGCTGGCCCAGACATGATACCGCTTGCGGAACAGGGTTCGCTGCGTCTGTTGATCAACCATGCCCCCTGTCCACTCGAGGAGGTCGGCGGGACGTTCCGGGAACTCCAGGACATTCAGATACTCCAAAAATCGCAGATAGGCGCTTCGGGCCGTCCGGGAAAAGGCGCCTGTCTTTGTGCAGTTCTGAACCATCAGCTCCATCAGCGCCCGCTCACCCTCCGCCTCTGGATCGCCGATGCCCAGAATCTCATCCACGCTCCAATCGAGCAGGAGAGAAACGGTTCCTGCGGATTTTTTTTGCTCGGATTTCACACTCTTGTTTTCCTCTGCAGCAATTTTCCCATACATATCCAGCAGCCTTTCCACATCCCGCCAGGTAAAGATAACGTTGGGAATGCACTGGCAGAACCAGCAGATCAGCTCCAGGGGCCGCTGGAGCTGATAAGGTGCCTGCCCGCAGGCCATCAGTAGGTCTATCGTGGTCTTCCGGCTCATGCCGGTGACGAGGGCGAGCTGCAGGATCGTGTCCCGTCGGAGCCACTGGAGCAGATCACCTAATAGATACCGCTCCCACTGGGAGGGCGAGATCATCAGGCCGTGGCGGCTGCAGCTGATACTGCTCAGTTCTGCGGTTGCCTTGGAAACTGCTTCATCAGGCCAGAACACGCCTCCGCTTTGGCGCAGGTTCGCGCGCACCACCTTGGACACCAGACCATCTTGAGACTGGATCTGCCGGCAGAGGATAGAGGCGGGCGCTGTCAGCGTTGTATCATCCATCAGAAACGCAAGCAATTCTCCGGCAGTCTGCAGGTGGCTAAGCTCTGCGGCGGCCCGGGCCGTTTGCTGCGCCGCATAGCGATCTATCTCCGTCTGAGAGGAAAAGGTTTGGCTGTGTGCGTCACGCATGGGCACTCCTCCTTTTCGGCTTAATTAGGTTAAAGGAATGATACGACATCATATTCCAAAAAAATTTCTGACTTTTCAGAATCTTCTGAAAAGCCAGAAATTTTTTTCTCCGCGTATCGTTTAAGATGTGATCATCCCAAGCGGATATGAAACACACTCGGCCGAAAGCGGAGCTTCTGACGCAGATACCACAGGCTGCCGCAGGGGCTCTGAAAACCGAGAACACGGACGCGCTTTCTTTATAGGACAATCGCTGTACGATCAGAAACGATCCTGAGAAAGGGAGGACAGACATGCACGCCATAATATCTACAGCCATCTTCCCGGGCCGGAAGGAAGATGGCGGACCCGTCAGCCGGCACACCATGAAAACAAAAGAACGTACGAAAGGATACCGTTTCCGTAAAGCCGATGATCCCCAGGATTTGAAAGGAGAATTTCCATGAGCATTTACCCGCACCCCCGCCGCGGCCTGCGCACCTTGCACCGTCTGCTCAGCGCCACTCTGGCGGCGCTGTCCCTTGCAGCAATGATCCCCTCCGCCGCTGCTGCCGGTGACCTGTCCTCCGGCGGCGCCACCGTCAACGTCACCGATACCACCACCGCCCTTTCCATGGCAGTCCGAATGGAACGGGGCCTCTGGTGGATCGGCTGCTACCGGGACGTCTACCAGGCTTTGAATCTGCAGTTTGACCAGGTCGGCCAGGGTGCTGTCTTGGATGGCATGAATTTCCAGCCGAACGAGATTTGGGTCCTGAACCCGGTCAGCGCCACCTCCGTCTATTTCACCCTGGCTCCCCTGTCCCACCCGGACTACTACATCGCCGGGCAGAGCAACGACTGCCAGCTGAAGCTGTCCAAAACCAGTACTTCCGACCCGGCGGTGCAGTGGATGGCCATCCCCGACGGCTCACAGTATGTGCTGGTGAACCGGAACGGCTTGGCCATGGACACGGCTTGCGGAGAAAGCGCCACCGGGAACCCCGTGCTGAACTACCAGAGAAACGGCTATCGCGATGCCCAGAGCTGGAACATGATCCGCATCAGCGAGTCCACCTCCACCTTCACCCCCGGGCCCCGGGCCTACCCCAAAAACGGCGCCTACGGGATCCTGGCCGCCTCCAACCCCAGCAAATGTGCCAATGATCAGTTTGGCTCCACCGCCGGCGACGGTACTGCCCGCGTAGTCCTGGACAGCTGGACAAAGGAGCCTTGGGAAATCTACAATCTGACAGATCGCGGGGGCGGACAGTACACGATTTCCCCCTCCAACGCGCCCGACGTCTGCCTGAACTGCTGGGCGGCCGATCCCAATGACGGCAACCAGCTGACCCTGGCCACCTGGCGGGAGGGTGACCAGTGCTCTTTGTGGGAGGTCTACCAGGCTGGTTCCTACCACAGCTTTCGCAACGTAAAAACCGGACTTTGGCTAAACCTGTGGATGAACCGCACCGTGGACGGCACCAAGCTCGTCGGCTACCACTATGACGGCACCAACGCCATGAAGTGGAAGCTGGAGCCGGTCAGCGTCACGCCTCCCACCCCCACCCCCTCCGGCTACGCCGCCTACACCGGCGTCAATTACCGCAGCCTGACCTCCGACTCCCGTCGGATCGCCGCCTGCGACAAAGCCGTGCAGATGGCCACCGTGCAGTGGACCGCCCCCTGCGACTTCCCCACCTGGAAGAGCTCCGGCGGGGTCTACAACACCACCACCGCCACCGACGGCACCAGAAGCCAGAAGTTCCTGGCCGGGAAAACCTACACCGGCATCCCCTACTCCATGGCGGGACGGACCTACGACGACGTGAGATGGCTGCAGCAGCTCAAAAGCGGCATCACCTCCAAGAGCATGACCACCGACTACACGGTGCAGAGCAACGGGAAGAAGATCACCCGGACCAACACCACCGCCAAGGGCATCGACTGCTCCTACCTGGTGTGCACCGCCCTGAACACGGGCTGCGGCACCTCCGTCAGCAAGAACACCGACCAGATGCTCTCCTCCTCCCTGTTCAAACAGATCAGTCGCTCCGAGATGCTCCCCGGCGACATCTTCCTGAAGAGCGGCCACACCATGCTCTTCCTGGGCAAGGCGGGCAGCAGCTACGCCGTCATCGAGGCCAACGCCGACAAGAGCCGTGTGGTGTACTCCGTACTGCCCTCCTCCAGCCTGGGGGCCTACAAGTCCTACCGCTACACCTACTTCTGATTGTTTCTGCAGGAACCGCCGGGAGGGGGCGCCCCCTCCCGGCACCGGAAAGGAGAACTGACATGACCGCTTCCGAACACCGCCGCCTGATCTGCCGGCTGGAGATCATCCACGGAGAAATTCTGGAGGAAATGTGGCTGGGCGACCAGCACTGGACCGCTTCCGAGTGCCGTGACCTGATGGGTCAGCTGGACGGCATTCATGACCGCCTGTTTGTGGAAATGGACCGCGAAGAGCTGCACGCAGCCGCTTCTGGGTACCGCGAGCTGATCCGCCGGCTGGACATCCTCCACGGAGAAATGCTGGCCGACATTGAAATCAGCGACCCCCGGGTGGAGTTGGTATACCGTCTGGCGGACATCATGACCCCCCTGCGGAACTTTGTCCCCGGCGAGGCATCCCCGTCCAGGGAGGAACCGTAATGGCCATCTACTATCTCTCTGACCTGCACCTGCTCCACCGGAGCGTTGCCCTCCGCCGGGGCTTCCCGTTGGTCCAGGACCACGACCGGACGGTGCTGGAAAACCTGCGGCGCCGGGTGGGCGCCAACGACACGCTGTTCCTGCTGGGCGACCTGTTCGCCTACGTCTGGGACGAGGCCCTGCTGGGGCAGCTACAGGACGTCAGCGGGTGCACCGTCCTCGTTCAGGGGAACCACGAGGCCCGCCACTGGCAGCACAAGGCCTCCTCCGCGCTGCTGTCCCGGGTATTTGCGGACATCCGGGAGGAGGCCGAGATCATGGACGGGGACCGCCTGGTCCGCATGTGTCACGAACCTCGGACGGATCTGTATGACGAGGGCGAAAAGACCTATCTGCTGTACGGCCACCTCCACGACCAGCCGCCCCGGCGGGAGGACTGGAAGGCCCTGTGCGCCAAGCCCCACGTCCTCAACGTGTCTGCCGAGATCAGCGCATACACCACCGGCCGCTGGGGGGAGCCGGGCACACTGGACCAGTGGGTCTTTTTCAACGAAGTCTGGAAAAGCAGAACGGCAGAAAGGGATAAAAGATTAAAGGAGAAATGAACGATATGATGAGCAATATGAAACAGCCCATCCGGGAGTGCTATGGCGAGTTTCTGGATGCCGTGACAGAGGACTGGGACCTGTGGGAGATCGCCCTACTGGAGCATGACAGCGCCCCGCTGGAGCGCCGGGGAATGGAGCAGCCCATTCCGGACTTCTTTGCGGATCTGGCGCCTCGGGTGCCCCGGCTGGTAAAACGCAAGGAGGAGCTCCATTCTGACGGCGGCTCCGCCACTGCACAGGCGAGACTGGAAGAACGCTATGGATGGGATCCTCTGAATGCGTCCGGCAGCGCCGCAAAGAAGCTGCCTACCCAGGCCATTGCGCTGCTGGTGATGTATCACCTGCTGGCGGAGGCCCGGAGAGACCAGCCCGGCGGCTTCTACACCCTGTTCCCGGACGGAGATACCCTGAAACGGATCCTGGAAAACGGTGTGGAGACTCCGAAAGAGAAGACAGCCATGGCCCTCCGGCTGCAGGCCCTCGCCCACCGCTGGCACCTGGACGGGGAGGAACTGGACTGGCTGGTGGATCTGATGAAAGAACTGCTGGAGAGCGCCCTCCGCGGTGACTGCGGCGACGCTGGCTGGCATCTTTACGAGCTTCTTTGGGCGCATGACCGCTTTGGAGATCCCCGGGAGGCTCTGGAGCTTCTGCAGGAGGCCGCCCAGGCGGGTAGCGTAGACGCTCAGATGGAGATCGGCCGGCAGTTCTTCGTCAAGGCCATGGGATGGGATAAGGATCTTTC
>JAEDEN010000050.1 GCA_016293265.1 Oscillospiraceae bacterium
TATAGCATGGCAGAGGGGGATTGACAAGTGGCACTGCCCGCCCACATTTTCCCGCTGTCCGGAGAAGGCGGTGGTGATAAAATGACGCGCAAAGGGACAAACATTGCAAAAAAACCCTGAAAAAGATAAATCTTTCACAGAAAGTGACGTTCACAGTCTGGACATTTTTCAAGGATAGGTGTAAAATGAAACGCAGTATGTGGTAGTGGCACCATTGCGCCCTGTTTTCTTCGGCCGTTGAAGAGGAGCCGGGACCGGATGGTGGCTATCAGCGAGTAAAAATGAGGTGAAGACAATGGCACATGCTTTCTTTGGCGGCGTTCATCCCCATGATATGAAAGCCGCAACCAATGAAAAGGCCATCCAGCAGCTGGCGCCCCCGGCAGAGGTGGTCATCCCGATGTCGATGCACTTTGGCGCACCCTGCACCCCCCTTGTGAAGGTGGGCGACCAGGTGAAGCTGGGTCAGAAGATCGGCGAATTCCGGGGTCTCGGCGCTCCCATCCACGCCAGCGTTTCCGGCAAGGTGAAGGCCGTGGAGCCCCGTCCCTATTCCATGGGCGGCAACATGATGGCTGTGGTCATCGAGAACGATTTCCAGGATACCCTCAGCGAAGAGGTCAAGGCCCCCGCGGATCCCGACGCCATGAGCGTTGAGGAGATGATCGAGGCCGTGAAGAACGCCGGTATCGTGGGTATGGGCGGCGCGACCTTCCCCACCCACGTGAAGATCTCCGGCGGCATCGGCAAGGTGGATACCGTGATCATCAACGGCGCGGAGTGCGAGCCCTACATCACCGGCGACCACCGCACCATGCTGGAGCGCCCCGAGGAGATCATCGGCGGGTGCAAGTACCTGGCCAAGATGTTCGGGGTGGACAAGGTGGTCATCGGCGTGGAGGTCAACAAGCAGGACGGCATTGACAAGCTGAACGAGGTCATTGCCGCCCAGCAAGCCCCTGTGGTGGTGGAGCCCCTGCGCTGCCGTTACCCCCAGGGCGGTGAAAAACAGCTCTGCCAGGCCGTTACCGGCAAGCAGGTGCCTCCCGGCGGCCTGCCTTCCAACATCGGCTGCGCGGTATTCAATATCAACACCACCTGCGCCATCTACCGGGCCATCACCCAGGGTATGCCCGTGGTGCGCAAGATCGTGACTGTTTCCGGCTCCGGCGTTGTGGAGCCCAAGAACCTGGAGTGCCCCATCGGCACCCCCGTCTCCTGCCTGTTCGACGCCTGCGGCGGTTTGAACGAGAAGACCTATAAGCTCATCATGGGCGGCCCCATGATGGGTATGGCCCAGTACACCGTGGATGTTCCCGTGGGCAAGGGCACCGGCGCTATGCTGGCCTTCTGCGAAAACGAGGAGCAGACCGTGGAGCATCCCCAGTGCATCCGCTGCGGCAAGTGCGTCGCCGCCTGCCCCATGCATCTGGAGCCCCTGTTCATGTACCAGTATGCAGAAAAGGGAATGCTGGATGAGCTGAACGAAGCCCACATCATGGACTGCATGGAGTGCGGCGCCTGCGCTTACGCCTGCCCGGCCCGGATGCATCTGACCCATATGTTCAAGACCGGCAAGCAGAAGCTGAAGGACAAGATGGCCGCCGACAAGGCTGCCGCCGAAGCCAAGAAGGCCGCAGAAGAGAAGAAGGAGGCCGCAAACAAATGACCGAATATAAGAATCTGAAGCTCATCGCCACTTCTTCGCCCCATATCCGCGGAGCCGAGACCACCCGCTCCATCATGCTGGACGTCATCATCGCCCTGGTTCCCGCTATGGTGTTCGCCTGCTTCAACTTCGGCATCCGGGCGCTGACCTTGATCGCCGTGTCCGTGGTGGGCTGCGTGTTCTTTGAGTGGCTGTACCGCAAGCTTTTGAAGAAGCCTCAGTCCGTAGGCGACCTTTCCGCTGTCGTCACCGGTGTGCTGCTGGCTCTGGTGAGCCCTGTGACCCTGGAGTACTGGGCCATCCTCATCGGCGATTTCTTCGCCATCGTTTTTGTCAAGCAGCTCTTCGGCGGCATTGGCAAGAACTTCGTTAACCCCGCCCTGGCCGGCCGCGCCGTGCTGCTGGCCAGCTATGCCGGCGCCATGACCAGATGGATCAACCCCGCCGCGGATAAGGCTGCCATTCTGGGCTCCAATGTGGACGCTGTCACCGCCGCCACCACCATGTCCTACCTGAAGACCGGCGATATGGAGGGCCTGAAGGCCGCCTATACGATCGCCGACGTGTTCCTGGGCAAGATTGGCGGTTCTCTGGGCGAGGTCAGCGCCGCTGCCCTCATCCTGGGCGGTGTGTACCTGATCTGGCGCAAGGTCATCAACTGGCAGACCCCCGTGGCTTACATCGGCACGGTTGCCGTCCTCTCCTTCCTGTTCCCCAAGGCGGGCACGGGCCTGGAGTGGATGCTCTACAGCGTGTTCGGCGGCGGATTGATGCTGGGTGCTTTCTTCATGGCCACTGACTACGCCACCTCTCCCGTCACCAAGAAGGGACAGGTCATCTTCGGCATCGGCTGCGGTCTGTTCACTGTGCTGATCCGTTATTTCGGCTCCTATAACGAGGGCGTGTGCTACTCCATCATGGTGATGAACCTGCTGGTTCCCCTGATCGACAAGTACACCAAGCCCGTCCGTTTCGGCGTCGTGAAATCCGATAAGAAGGAGGCGGCTGCAAAATGAGTGAGACTAAGACCAAGATTGATCTCGATCCCAAATACATCATCCGGCTGACCGTGACCCTGCTTGTGACCTGTGTCATCGTCGCCGGCCTGCTGGGCGGTGTCAACGCCATCACCGCGGACAAGATCGCGGCCATCAACTGGGAAAAGACCGTGGCGGCCATGAAGGCCGTTGTGGCCGAGCCCGACGCCACTGAGTTTTCCGACGCGCTGGAAAAGACCCCCGAGATGGAAGCCGCCGCTCTGGCTGCCGGCGGTACCCTGAATTCCGTATATGAAGTCCAGGTGGGCGGCGCTCTCGCCGGCTATGCCATCAAGGTGATTGCCTCCGGTTCCCAGGGCAACATCGAAATGATGGTGGGCGTTGACGCGGAAGGCACCGTCACCGGCGTCTCCATCGTCAAGCACTCCGAGACCTCCGGCATCGGCAGCAAGGTCATGGGCAACGAGCCCCTGAAATCCGGCGTGGGTGTTCTGGACCAGTTCCAGGGCAAGAACGCCGCTGACGGTACCCTGGCCGTGGGCACCAATGTGGACGCCATCTCCGGCGCCACCGTTTCCAGCCGCGGCGTCACCGCCGGCGTCAATGCCGCACTGGCCGTTGCCGGTGTGCTGGGCTGAGAAAGGAGGAGCATGAATGAATTTCGGTAAACAGTTGAAAGAGGGCCTCATTACCCAGAACCCGGTTCTGGTGCAGGTCCTGGGTATGTGCTCCACCATGGCCATCACCACCTCCATCATGAATGGTTTGGGCATGGGCGTGTCCGTTCTCATCATCCTGACCCTTTCCAACATCGTTATCGCCGCCATCCGCAAGCTGGTGCCTGACAAGATCCGTATCGCCATGTTTATTGTGGTTATCGCGGGCTTCGTCACCTGCGTGGACCTGCTGCTGCAGGCCTTCGTTCCCGCCATTGCGGAATCCCTGGGCGTGTTTATCCCCCTGATCGTGGTTAACTGCATCATCCTGGGCCGTGCCGAGGCCTTCGCCTACAAGAACGGCGTCCTGGCCTCCGCAGTGGACGGCATCTGCCAGGGCCTGGGCTACACCCTGGTCCTGCTGGCCATGTGCGCCATCCGCGAGCTGCTGGGCGCCGGTACCCTGGTGGGCTTCCGCATCATCCCCGAGCAGTTCCCCATCGGCGTCCTGACACTGCCTGTGGGCGGCTTCCTGGTGCTTGGCTGCCTGATCGCTGCCATGCAGTGGGCGCTGAGCAAATCTAAGAAGTAAGGAGGAGAAGTGAATATGGATCAGATCTACGAGCTTTTAGCCATCACGCTGGGTGCAATCCTTGCAAACAACTTCATCTTCTCCCAGTTCCTGGGTATCTGCCCCTTCCTGGGTGTCTCCAAGAAGGTGGATACCGCCGTTGGCATGGGCATCGCCGTTACCTTCGTTATGGGCCTTGCCTCTGCCATCACCTGGGCGGTGAACCGCTTTATCCTCATCCCCTTTGAGCTGGGCTATATGCAGACCGTGGCCTTCATCCTGGTCATCGCCGCGCTGGTTCAGTTCATCGAGATGTTCCTGCAGAAGGCCATGCCCTCCCTGTACACCGCCCTGGGCGTGTACCTGCCCCTGATTACCACCAACTGCGCGGTGCTGGGCGTCGCCCTGCTGAACATCCAGAGCAACTACAACTTCATCGAGTCCGTGGTCTACGGCATCACCGGCGGCCTGGGCTTCCTGCTGGCAATCGTGCTTTTTGCCAGCATCCGGGAGCGCCTGGTCTTTGCCGACTATCCCAAGAGCTTCGATGGCTTCCCCATCGCTCTGGTCACCGCCGGTCTCATGGCTCTGGCCTTTATGGGCTTCTCCGGCCTGAGAATCTGGTAAGGAGGGCATCACGATATGGATATTATGAACATTGTTTACGCCGTTGCCGTTCTGGGCATTCTGGGCGCTGTGTTCGGCCTGCTGCTGGCCGTTGCTTCCAAGGTCTTTGAAGTGAAAAAGGACCCCCGTGAGGAGGCCATCCTCTCTCACCTGGCCGGCGCCAACTGCGGCGGCTGCGGCTTCCCCGGCTGCGCGGGCTGCGCTGCCGCTATCCTGGCCGGTAACGCTCCCGTCAACGCCTGTGCCCCCGCCGGCGCAGAAAACGCCGCTGCCATCGCCGCCATCATGGGCCAGGAGGCCCCCTCCGGCGAGCGCCAGGTGGCCTTTGTCCGCTGCAACGGCGGCACCAACGCCAAGAAGCGCTTTGAGTACATCGGCGTGAAGGACTGCATCTCCGCTACCAAGGTGGCCGGCTCTCCTCTGGAGTGCGCCTTTGGCTGCCTGGGCTTCGGCTCCTGCGTGGCCGCCTGCCAGTTCGGCGCCATGTCCATTGGCCCCAACGGTTGTGCTGTGGTGGATCCCGACAAGTGCACCAACTGCGGCGCCTGCATGAGTGCCTGCCCCCGCAAGCTGATCGTTCCTGTCCCCGCTTCCAAGAAGGTCCATGTGACCTGCGCCAACCGGGATAAGGGCAAGGCTGCCATGAGCGTGTGCTCCAACTCCTGCATCGGCTGCGGACTGTGCCAGAAGGAGTGCAAGAAGGACGCCATCCATGTGGAAAACGGCGTTGCCGTCATTGACTATGAAAAGTGCGTGGGCTGCAAGCTGTGCACCAAGGTCTGCCCCCGGGACGCCATCCTTCCCGCTGCTACCGCCGAGGAGAAGGAAAAGTACAAGGCCATTAAGAAGGCTCAGGCCGAGAAAGCTGCTGCCGCTGCCAAGGCCAAGGCTGAGGCTTAAACAACCAGCAAAAAAAGGACGCCGTAAGGCGTCCTTTTTTTGGCCCGACGCCCGGACTTCCGCGGATGCGGCCCTAAAAACAGGCAAAAAAAGGCGGAACCCTCTTCTTTATCCTTGAAAAACGCCCGGCATAAGACTACAATAAGAACACTGTCGATCAAACCTTTAGGAGCGTGATTCTATGCCCATCCCCCAATATATGCGTATCGCCATGGACCTGTCCTCCCGTGTGGCGTCAGGAGAGATTCAGGAGGGACGGAAGATTTCCGGCCGGTCCATGCTGTCCTCCCAGTACCATGTCTCCCCGGAAACGGTGCGAAAGGCCATGGGACTTCTGGACGACATGAAGGTTGTGGAAATCAAGGAAAAAAGCGGAGTCACCATTCTCTCGGCGGAAAATGCCCGGCTGTTTTTGGCCAAGTTTGACACCCAGCGGGAACAGCAGAGCCTTCGGGAGCGCCTTCAGGCGCTGGCGGAACAGCAGCAGGCCCTCTCCCGGGAGCTGACGGAGGTGTGCGGCAAGCTTCTCCTGGCTCAGACCACCCCTCTTCCGGCGGAAAAGCGCCTGCCCAACTATGAGATCGAGGTTCCTGCCGATTCGGACAAGGTGGGCCGCAGCATCGGCTCCCTCCACTTTTGGCAGGCTACCGGAGCCACCATCATCGCCATCCGCCGCCGCCAGAATACCATTCTCTCTCCGGGGCCCTATGCGGAGCTGCTGGCGGGGGACATTGTGGTGTTTGTGGGGGCAGCAGAGGCGGCCAGGGCCGTGGAACTGTTTCTCCGCTCCGCCGGACAACCCCAGGGCGAGTGAAGGATTTGCATCATTGGAAAGGCCAGCTTGCAGGCGCGTGCTCCACAGGGGCGTGCGCCTGTTTTTGCGTAAAGGATTACCTGGAAAAAACGCAAAGCGGCATCGGTCAACCTGCACAAGAAATTTGACCTTTTGATGAGCAAAACGGAGGAAATGATTTGTGCGCCTTGACGAAAATGGTAATCGTCCTGTAATATAAAAAAAGCGAAAGCCCTCGGTTCTGAATAAGAGCTGCTTTATTCTTAGCGGTATACCACCGTGTACCGGGAAGGAATGAAACCCAGCAAAAGCGCAAGGTGGTCTTGCGCTTTTGCTGGGTTTTATTTTCCTCCGGCGCGTTTGACGGAGCGCGTTCCGGGGTAAGTGGGGAACTCAGAAGGAACCTTGCGGCGTCGCCTGCGAGATGGGTGCCCGTCACATGCTTCCCCCAAGGAAAGCATGAGAAAATTTCGGGGCCCAAATTTGAAAAGGAGGATGTTTCATGAAAAAGAGAACCAGCGCACTGCTCCTTGCTCTGGTCATGCTCTTCTCCCTGATGGCCCCCATGGCCAACGCGGAAGAGATCGTGACTGCTGAAGCGGTTTATCTGGGCGTCAAGGACTACGGTCTCAAGAATAACGATGACGAGTCCACTTTTGAACATCGTTTCTTCATCAATGGTGAAGAGGCTGTTTACAAGGTTGACGGCGCCGATAACTACGCGCTCCAGAATGAACTGATGGAGGGCTACATCTACGACATCGCCGTGACCGATGGCGTGGTCACCGATGTTGAGCTGCAGGACAAGGGCACCATCACCATGGGAACCGTCGAGGCCATCGGTGAGGGCACCATTACTGTGGACGGCCAGACCGTCACTGTCGGGGATGCACCCGTCTATGAGATCAAGACCCCTGTTGGCGGTGCTTCCGTCGAGCCCGCTAAGATCGCCGTTGGCGATACCGTTAAGGTCACTGAGAAGGCCATCTACAAGGCCTTTGTTGCTGAAGAGTACACCGCTCCCGTCAGCGGCACTCCCGGCAAGAAGACCCTGAAGAACCTCCTGGCCACCGCTCTGGAGCCTGTGGGCACCACCCTGTATGTCTATGGCGGCTCCTGGGACTGGCAGGATGACAAGTCTTCCAACCAGTCCATGCACATTGGCCTGTCCCAGAGCTGGATCGACTTCTTCCAGTCTCAGGACTCCAGCTATTACTATGGCCAAAACGACGATGATCCCGGCAAGAGCTACTACAGCAGCGACAGAGGCTGGAACCAGTATTACTACGCCGGCGTTGACTGCTCCGGTTATATGGGCTGGATCCTCTACAACACCATGAACACCGAGGACTGCACCGTTGCTAAGCAGGAGAACGGCTTTGTCGGCTCCGCCAGAGGTCAGGCCAAGATGCTGGCCGACAAGGGCTGGGGCACCTTCACCAACAATCAGGAAGAGGTCCGCAGCACCTTCAAGACCGGCGATGTGTTCTCTATGAGCGGCCACGTTTGGATCTGCCTGGGTGTCTGCGACGACGGTTCCATCGTCTTCATGCACTCCACTCCCTCTGGCGCCAAGGATGGCTCCGGCGGCGAAGGCGGCGGCGCGCAGATCTCTGCCCTGGATCCCAAGGGCAGCAAGGACTGCGAGGCTTACCAGCTGGCTTCCTATTACATGAAGAAGTATTATCCCCAGTGGAGCGAGCGTTATGACGCCGTTCTGCGCGACTATGAGAGCTACACCGCTACCGATCCCAATGGCAACGGCACCCGCCCGAACATCGGCAAGTTCTCCTGGAGCCTGGGCGAAACCGGCCTTCTGACCGATCCCGACGGCTATGCCACCATGACTCCCGCCGAGATCCTGGGTGATCTCTTCCATGATGATTTCCGGCCTGCCCTCAAGAGAGAGGCTGTTTACATCGGCGTCAAGGATTATGCTACTGCCGATGGCAGCAACAAGGATAACTTTAAGTACCGTTTCTTCGTGGATGGCCAGGAGAAGATCTTTACCATCAAAAACGATGATGTGTACTCCATCCAGAACCAGCTCCAGAATGGCTACATCTACAATATCGTTACGGAAGGTACCGTGGTGACCGATGTTGAGCTGCTGGATAAGGGCAGCGACAAGGTGGTTATGGGTACCGTTACCGCCATCGGCGAGGGCACCATCACCGTTGGCGGTGAGGAAATCGCCGTTGACGGTCTGCCCGTCTGGGAGATCGAGTCCCCCACCCCCGCCAGCGGTGCCGTCATCACCGCTTCCGAGCTCGCCGTGGGCGATACCGTGAAGGTCACCAAGAACGCCGTTTATAAGGCTTTCATCGCCGAGGACTACACCGCTCCCGTCAACGGCACTCCCGGCCAGACCACCCTGCGCAACTTCCTGGAAACCGCTCTGACCCCCGTTGGTACTGCCCTGTACGTCTACGGCGGTTCCTGGGATTGGCAGGATGATGTTTCCTCCAACCAGGCCATGACCATCGGCATCCCCCAGAGCTGGATCGACTTCTTCCAGTCTCAGGATGCCAGCTATACCTACAGCGCGAAGGATGAGACAGGTGAGGATGACCTGGCCAATTCCTACTACTGGCGCGGCTACAACGAGTATTACTGGGCCGGTGTGGACTGCTCCGCCTATGTGGGCTGGGTCATCTACAACACCATGAATACCAAGAGCGCCACTGTTTCCGAGTCCAAGGGCTATGTGGGCTCCGCCACCGGTCAGGCCAAACGCTTCGCCGGTGAAGGCTGGGGCACCATGGATATGGGCGAGGTCCTGATGGATGAAACTACCGGCAAGCCTTGGGTGGATGAGGACGGCGATGGCCGCCGCGTCTACAACAACAGCGAATTCAAGGTTGGCGACATTTTCTCCATGAACGGCCACGTCTGGATCTGCCTGGGCACCTGCGAGGACGGCTCCATCGTCTTCACCCACTCCACTCCCTCTGAGAACGACGGCGCCGGCATCCAGATCAGCGCCATTGGCCCCAATAAGGAGTGCGAGGCTTACAAGCTGGCTTCCTACTACATGGAGAAGTTCTATCCCCAGTGGGGCGAGCGCTATGACGCTCTGCTGAAGAGCTTCGACAGCTATACCAAGGTGTACTACAACACCGCCGGCAAGTTCTCCTGGACTCTGGACGGCACCGGTGCGCTGACTGACCCCGACGGCTTCGCCGATATGAAGCCCGCCCAGATCCTGGCTTATATCTTTGGTGAGGAGAATCTGGTTCAGACCCACCAGGCTGTCTATGTTGGTGTCAACGACTATGCCAACGCCAAGGGCAGCAACAAGAATAACTTCATGTATCGCTTCAACATCGACGGTGTGGAGTCCCTCTTCACCATTGAAAACGACGATGTCTATTCCATCCAGAACCAGCTCCAGCACGGCTACATCTATAACATCACCACCACCAACGGCGTCATTACCGACGTTGAGCTGCTGGATAAGGGCCACGAGAATGTGGTAATGGGCACTGTTAACAGCATCACCCAGAAGGCGATCACCATCGACGGCACGGAGTACGCCATCGCCGAGGGCGCCAAGACCTGGAAGATCGAGTCTCCCACCCCCGCCTCCGGCGCTGTTGTCACCGCCGGCGAGGCCGCTAAGAAGGATACCGTCAAGGTTATCCTGAACGACAAGGGTGAGGCTGCTTCCATCTATGTCGCTTTCGTCGCGGAGAAGTACACCGCTCCCGTCAACGGTACCCCCGGCGAGAAGACCCTGAAGAACTTCATTGAGACCGCTCTGACCCCCGTTGGTACTGCCCTGTACGTCTACGGCGGTTCCTGGGATTGGCAGGATGATGTTTCCTCCAACCAGGCCATGACCATCGGCATCCCCCAGAGCTGGATCGACTTCTTCCAGTCTCAGGATGCCAGCTATACCTACAGCGCGAAGGATGAGACAGGTGAGGATGACCTGGCCAATTCCTACTACTGGCGCGGCTACAACGAGTATTACTGGGCCGGTGTGGACTGCTCCGCCTATGTGGGCTGGGTCATCTACAACACCATGAATACCAAGAGCGCCACTGTTTCCGAGTCCAAGGGCTATGTGGGCTCCGCCACCGGTCAGGCCAAACGCTTCGCCGGTGAAGGCTGGGGCACCATGGATATGGGCGAGGTCCTGATGGATGAAACTACCGGCAAGCCTTGGGTGGATGAGGACGGCGATGGCCGCCGCGTCTACAACAACAGCGAATTCAAGGTTGGCGACATTTTCTCCATGAACGGCCACGTCTGGATCTGCCTGGGCACCTGCGAGGACGGCTCCATCGTCTTCACCCACTCCACTCCCTCTGAGAACGACGGCGCCGGCATCCAGATCAGCGCCATTGGCCCCAATAAGGAGTGCGAGGCTTACAAGCTGGCTTCCTACTACATGGAGAAGTTCTATCCCCAGTGGGGCGAGCGCTATGACGCTCTGCTGAAGAGCTTCGACAGCTATACCAAGGTGTACTACAACACCGCCGGCAAGTTCTCCTGGACTCTGGACGGCACCGGTGCGCTGACTGACCCCGACGGCTTCGCCGATATGAAGCCCGCCCAGATCCTCTCCCAGGTGTTCGATGACAAGGGCCCCGCTGCGCCTGGCGACTCTGCCTCCAGGCCCTCTGTCAACACCGGCGCCGACAAGAGCGAGCCCGAGGTGAGCAAGCCCACCTACACCGACGTTCCCGCCACCCACTGGGCTTATGAGGCCGTCGAGGCCGTTACCAAGGCAGGCCTGTTCAACGGCACCAGCGCCACCACCTTCTCCCCCGAGATGGATACCACCCGCGGCCAGCTGATGACCGTTCTGGCCCGTCTCTCCGGCGCTGACACCTCCGGCGACGCCATCGCCAAGGGTGTTGCCTGGGCGGTGGCCAACGGCGTGTCCGACGGCACCAACCCAGGTGAGAAGATCACCCGCGAGCAGCTGGTCACCATGCTGTACCGCTACAGCGGCAAGCCCGCCGTCACCGGCGACCTGTCCGCTTACACCGATGCGGCTTCTGTCAGCGACTGGGCAAAGGACGCCATGACCTGGGCTGTGAACAACGGCATCGTCAAGGGCATGACCGAGACCACCCTGGTCCCCGGCGCCTACGCCACCCGCGCTCAGATCGCCACCATCATGCAGCGCTTCAGCGGCCTGTAAGATCAGCGGCTGAGAAGGTAAAACATCCATAAGCGGTTCCACCCCCGGGAGCGATCCCGGGGGTGGTTTTTTGTGCTTTTGAGGGAATCGTTACAAATTTGTTCCTTTTCGTCACCAAATCGAGATGAATCTTTTGGAAAAATCCTGTTTACTAAAATCAAAGGCGGGGAAAGGACGGCAGGATGGCCCCAAGATCCGGAAAGACCGGCTGCAAGATCCTTCCGCGCCTATGTGACAGAAGGTTCCCCACCGCTTTGATGAAAAGGAGGTCGCCTATGAAACGCAAAAATCTTTTTACAGTGCTTGGCTTTGCGGTGCCGCTGGTGTTGGTCGCCCTGCTGATCCTGCTTTGGCGGCTGCCCCTTCGGCGCACGGATGGCTGGGAGATGAGGTATTTCCTGCTGGCTGTGGTACTGGCCTATCCCGCCCTGTCTGTTTTCTGCGGCATCGCGGGGGTGGTAAGCGGATTTTCCGGCAAATGGCTGGCAGTGCCCTTCACAGCCCTTTTGGGCGTGGTGCTGGCCCTGGGACTCCATTTCCCTGTCTCCAACGGGCTGATTTTCGGCTTTTGGGGCGCGGTGGTGGCCCTGATCGCCCTGCGGATGGCGGCTATGATGCGGCGGGAGGGCCGCTGGTAACGGTTGATAAAATAAAAATGACCCGGACGGTGTCCCAATGTCATTAAGTTAAGCTAAAAAAGTCAGCCGTTAAGGGATGAAACCGAGTGTTTCTTCCTTAACGGCTGGCTCATTTTTATACTAGCGACTTTAGTTAAGCAGCAGTTTTGATTTTTTTGCTACAGCTCTTTCCACATATCCACATTTTCTGTTTTGATGTATGCCCTAAACTAAACGCGTAGTGACAAGACCAGCGCGACCTGCGGGTAAAGGGATTCCCCGGTTTTGTATACCGGATAGCCGCTTGAAAAAATGAGGGGGGTGTGGGTATTGACTTCCGCCCCCTCGGCATATTTATTTCTGAAAATGCCTGTTTTCGGCGCTCAAAACAAGGCTTTTCAGAAAAAGAAATGTCACTCTAACTTAACAGGGCATGAAAAACGCCGTGATAGGTAATGATGAACGGCAAATCTCAACAAGTCGTGCAAATACAGCA
>JAEDEN010000051.1 GCA_016293265.1 Oscillospiraceae bacterium
CGGACGATGGGCACCGTGCCGTAGCGCATGGCGATCATCTGGCTCAGGCCGCAGGGCTCGCTCTTGGAGGGCATCAGGAACAGGTCCGCGCCGGCGTAGATGGCCATGGACAGCGCCTCGTTATAGTCCAGGCGCACGGCCATGCGGCCGCGGTACTGCTGGGCGGCCCAGTCGAAGAACTCCTCGAACTTCCGGTCGCCCTTGCCAAGGACTACCATCTGCAGCGGGAGCTCCATCATATCATGGAGCACCTCGCAAATCAAGTCCAAACCCTTGTGGGAGACCAGGCGGCTGACGATGGCCACAATGGGGACGTTGGGATCCTCCCGCAGGCCCATCATCCGCTGGAGGTTGGCCTTGTTCTCGGCCTTTCCGGACATATCGTCCACGGAATAGTTCTTTGCGATGCGGCTGTCGGTGGCGGGATCGTAGAGCTTCATGTCGATGCCGTTGAGCACACCGCTGAGCTTATAGTCGCACTGGCTCATGATCCCCTCCAGCCGGTGGGCAAAATAGGCCAGCTTCAATTCACTTGCATAGGTGGGAGAGACGGCGTTGATGGCGTCAGCGCACAGAATAGCGCCTTTCAGGAGGTTCACGTCTCCGTCCATCATGATGGTGCCGTCGGCGGCCCAGCCGTAATTCAGGCCGAAGATGTTGCCCAGGGCGTCTGTGCCGCAGCGGCCCTGATACTCAATGTTGTGGATGGTGAGGACGGTCTTGATGGAGCGGAAATAATCCTCCCGCACACCGTCGTCCTTCAGGTAGATGGGGATCAGGGCAGTCTGCCAGTCGTTGCAATGGATCACGTCAGGCCAGAACTTCAGGTGGTGCAGCATACGCACCACGGCCCGGGAGAAGAAGGCGAAACGCTCATTGTCGTCGTCGTAGCCGTAGAGGTCGGGGCGGCTGAAGTACTGCTCGTTATCCACGAAGTACCAAGTGACGCCGTCCTTTTCCACGGAGAACAGTCCACAGTAGCAATGGCGCCAGCCCAGATCCACGAAGTCAAAGCACTCAAAGCGGAGCTGGTCCCCAAACTGGTCCCGGACCCGGCGGTAAAGGGGCAGGATGACGGCCACTTCCGCGTTCTGCTGGGCCAGGGCGGGGGGCAAAGAGCCGGCAACGTCCGCAAGACCACCGGTCTTGCAGAAGGGCACGGCCTCGCTGGTGGCATATAAGATTTTCATAAGCTGTCTCCTTTTCAGATGATGAGGAGCGGTTCCTCCCCGCCGCGGCACGGCGGAGCCTTCCACTGCACGGCAAAAACCGACGCCATACGACCGCCCCGTTTTCCATTTTTGGAACTTTTCAGAGGTAAGTAAAGGTTTAACAAACGGAAGGGGGAGAAAACTCCCCCTTCACAATATCATATCTTACTGCCTTTCGCAAGAACAATCGGATAAGTTGCGTGGCCCATAAGGGTACGATTTGCTTGAATCTCCACAAATTTATCCGCGATGATGTGGGCAAGGCTGGCTCCCTGGCCCACCACAGTCTCCTTAAAGAGGATACAGTTGCGCACCGTGGCGCCTTTTTCCACCACCACGCCGGGGAACAGGATGGAATTCTCCACCACGCCCTCCACGCGGCAGCCGTCCGCCAGCAGGGAGTTGACGCAGCAGGCGTCGGGGCCGATGTAGGTGGAGGACTTCTCCGTGTCCTTGGCGCGGATGGGACGCTCGGGAGTGAAGAGTTCCGCACGGATGGCGGGGTCAAGGAGCTGCATGGAGCGGTCATAGTACTCCTGGACGGAGTGGATCTGGGCGGCGAAGCCCTCCCAGATGTAGGCCCGCAGGTTCAGGGAATCCTTTTTGGCGCGCAGAACATCCCGGCGGAAGCTGAACAGGTCCTTGGCGTTGCACTCATCCACCAGGTCCTTCAAAAGTGCGGTGGAAAGGATGTACACATCCAAGCCGCGGTAGCCTCTGGGGGTGTTGAGCTGATAGAGCACATCGGTGATGCGGCCATCGGCGTTCTTTTCAAAGTAGCTGCCGCTGTCGGTACGGAAGCTGTCGTTGCCGCAGACCACGGTGATGTCCGCACCGGAGGCGATGTGGGTCTCATAGATATCCTTCAGGGGAAGGTTGGCCACCAGGTCGCCATCCATCAGGGCCACATAGTCCTGGCGGATCGTATCCAGATAGGAGCGGACGCCCTGGAGGGCTTCCATCTTGCCCCGGAAGGGCAGGGTGCCCCAATCCTTCTGATAGTTGAAGGGAGGCAGGATCTTGAGGCCGCCGCGCTTGCGGGAGAGGTCCCAATCCTTGCCGGTGCCCAGGTGGTCCAGCAGGCTCTGATACTGGCCATGGAGCACCACGCCCACGTCCGTGGCGCCGGCGTTCATCAGGTTGGAGAGGGCAAAATCAACGGCGCGGTAACGGCCGCCCACAGGGACGGACGCGCTGGAGCGGATCTCGCCCAGTTCACGCAGGTCGTTGCGTCTTTCGTAAGAGAAAATGATTCCGTGAAGACCTTTCATTTCTTGGACACCTCCTTGCCGCTGCGATCAAGCATAATGCCGGGCCGGACCGTCTGTCCTCCGGCCACCTGGCACTCCGGGGCCAGGACCGTCAGTCCCCACGCGTCAGGATCCACTGTTCCCGGCGCGGCGCCTACCCGGCCTTCAGCGCCGATGCGGCAGTTTTCACCCAGGATGGCATATTCCACCGTGGCGCCTTCTTCCACCTTGACGCCGGGGAGCAGCACGGAATAGCTGACCTTCGCCCCCTTGCCCACGGTGACGTTTGGGCCCAGGACGGAGTTTTCCACCAAGCCTTCGATCACATCGCCACGGTTGACGGCGCTGTGGGTCACCTTGGAACCGGCCCCAAGGAAGGCGGGAGGCGCGGAGACGGTGCGGGCATAGATAGCCCAAGACTCATCCAGCAGGTCCAGGCCGGACTCGGGAGAGAGCATGTCCATGTTGGCGTCCCACAGGGATTCCAGGGTGCCCACGTCCTTCCAGTAGCCGTCGAAACGGTAGGCGGCCATCCGCTCACCGTTATTCAGCATGGCGGGGATCACGTTCTTGCCGAAGTCGTTCTCGGAATTGGGGTCGGCCTCGTCCTCGGTAAGGTACTTGCGCAGGGCCTTCCAGCTAAAGACATAGATACCCATGGAAGCCAGGTTGCTCTTAGCCTCCTTGGGCTTTTCGGCAAACTCGGTGATCATGTCATCGCCGTCCACCGCCATGATGCCGAAGCGGGAGGCCTCGGACCAGGGCACCTCCATAACGGAGATGGTGCAGGCGGCATTGGCCGCCTTGTGGCGGGCCACCATCTTGGAATAGTCCATCTTGTAGATGTGGTCGCCGGAGAGGATCACCACGTACTCGGGATCGTAAAGGTCAATAAAGCCGATATTCTGATAAATGGCGTTGGCCGTGCCCTTATACCAGGTGCCGCCCTTGCTGCCCTGATAGGGGGGCAGGATATGGACGCCGCCGGTGGAACCGTCCAGGTCCCAGGGCTGGCCGCTGCCGATGTAGCTGTTGAGCTCCAGCGGGCGGTACTGGGTCAGAACGCCCACGGTGTCAATGCCGGAATTGGTGCAGTTGGAGAGAGGGAAGTCGATGATGCGGTATTTCCCGCCGAAGGGGACCGCGGGTTTTGCCATCTCGCCGGTCAGGACATAGAGTCTGCTGCCCTGTCCGCCGGCCAGAAGCATGGCGATACACTCTTTTTTCATTTGGTTTCCAGCTCCTTTGCCTGTTTTTTACGCCGGGGAAGTTTGCCTTCGCCCCGCAGGAACACTGCGCCGAAGGCCGGAATACGAATGGATACGGAATAGTCCTTGCCGTGGGCCGGACGCTCCTCCACCTCCACCGGCTCGGTGTCGGAGAAGCCGCGGCCGCCGTAGGCGGGCTCGTCCGTGGAGAAGGCGGGCACATACCGCCGGTGATTGGGAGTGCCCACCCGGTAGCCCTCATAATCATTGGGCGAGAAGTTCACCGCGCACATCAGGTCGCGGCCCTTCTTGTCCTTGCGGAGGAACACCACCACATTGTCCCGGTTGTCGTCGGGCACCAGCCACTCAAAGCCGTCCCAACTGAAGTCGATCTCCCAAAGGGCCTTCTCCTTTTTATAGAAGGCGTTGATGTCCCGGAAGAACCGGTGGATCTGGCGGCATTCCTCGTTCTGGTCCAGCAGATACCAGTCCAGGCTCTGATTGAAATTCCACTCATGCCACTGGCCCAGCTCCGGTCCCATAAACAGCAGCTTCTTGCCGGGATGGGCCATGATGTATGCATAAAAGCCCCTTGTGGAGCGCAGTTGGTTTTTGTAGTCGCCGGGCATCTTGCCCACCACGGAGCCCTTCATGTGCACCACCTCGTCATGGGAGATGGGCAGGACGAAATTCTCCGAGAAGGCGTACATCAGCGAGAAGGTGATGTCCTTGTGGTGGAACTGGCGGAACCAGGGGTCCATCTTCAGATAGTGGCAGATATCGTTCATCCAGCCCATGTTCCACTTGAGGTTGAAGCCCAGGCCGCCGCTGGAAACAGGCCCCGTCACCATGGGATAGGCGGTGGACTCCTCCGCCACCATCATGGTATGGGGGTCAATCTTGAAGGCCATGGAGTTGAGCTCCTTGATGAATGCGATGGCCTCCAGATTCTCACGGCCGCCGTACTGGTTGGGCGTCCAGGCGCCCCCCTCCCGGCCGTAATCCAGATACAGCATGGAAGCCACGGCGTCCACACGAAGGCCGTCGATGTGGTATTCCTCCAGCCAGTAGCGGGCGGAGGAGAGCAGGAAGCTCTTCACCTCCGGCCGGCCGTAGTCAAAAACCCGGGTGCCCCAGCCGGCGTTTTCCCGCTTGTTGGGGTCGCTGTACTCATAGCAGCAGGTGCCATCGAACTCGTAAAGGCCCTGGGCGTCCTTGCAGAAGTGGGCGGGCACCCAGTCCAGGATCACAGCGATGCCGTTTTTATGCATATGGTTAACAAACCACATAAAGTCCTTGGGCTTGCCGTACCGGGAGGTGGGTGCGAAATAGCCGGTGCACTGGTAGCCCCAGGAGGCGTCCAGGGGATGCTCCGTCACCGGCATCAGCTCAATGGCGGTATAGCCCATCTCCTTGACGTAGGCGGCCAGCTCCACCGCCAGGGTCTTATAGTCAAGGAAGCCTCCGTCCTCCCGGCGGCGCCAGGAGCCAAGATGTACCTCATAGATGTTCAGGGCCGAATCATAGACCTGGTTCTTTGCCTTTCTCTTTTGAAAGGCGCTGTCGCTCCAGCGGAAGCCCGAGATGTCGCAGAGCTTGCTGGCGGTGCCGGGACGGGTCTCGGCATGGAAGCCATAGGGGTCGGCCTTGAGCCGCGTAACGCCGTCCGCTCCCCGGATGGCCAGCTTGTAGGCCGTGAACTCCTCCAGGCCGGGGATGAACCCCTCCCAAATCTGACCCTCCCGGGAAAGAGGATTGACCCCTTCCTTCCAGCTATTGAAATCGCCCACCACGCTGACTGCCTGTGCGTTGGGGGCCCAGACCCGGAAGCGCCAGCCCTGTTTCTTCTCCTGCTCTTCGGGATGTGCGCCAAACCAAAGCCAGCCGTCCGTCAACGTACCGGCATGGAAATGCCAGAGCCGATCATTATTTGCCATGTGAACTCCTCTCATTGTTTTCCCCCGGCCGGGGGAAAGGTATCTCCTTGATCGTTGATCGTTTCACTTTTTTTATCATATTATTAGGTCTATTATACTTCTTGATAAAATTATCGTCAAGGACACCTCCTGTCGAAAAAAGGGGAGTCCTTTTGTCATATTCAACTATATTTCTCCTCCAAAAACCTTTTCTTTTTAGTGAACTTATGTAATTTTGCACAAATCATGTTTGAATTTTACAAGACGGGAAACTATGCTTTTTTCCCTCCGCCTATTGAATTCCCATACATTTCCTGCTAAAATGGGCAAAACTTTTCCTGGAGGCATGGCAATATGCTGGAAATTCTTCTCACCCCCCTCACCGAATGGACCGTGAACGGCATCGCACTGTGGGTCGTTCTTCTCTGCTGCGTGGGCGTATTCATCGCGTCCTTCATCGACGCCATCGGCGGCGGTGGCGGCATCATCTCCGTTCCGGTCTATCTGATGGCCTTCTCCGGCCTTCCTACTTACTATGTCCTGGGCACCAACAAGGTCTCCTCCACCATTGGGACCTTTTTCTCCACCGCCCGGTTCGTAAAGGGCGGCTTTGTGGACTGGAAGCTGTGTCTGCCCGGAGTGGTCCTGGCCATTGTGGGCTCCACCGGCGGCACATGGCTCCAGCACCACACGCCGGACATCATTTTGAAATACACCCTGCTGGTGGTTTTGCCGGTGGTTGCCGTCATCACCCTGCGGGGCCGGGCCTGGCCCGATGAGCCCGGGGACATCGACCCCAGAAAGCGCGCCATCATCGTCTGGTGCTCGGCCCTGGCGGTGGGCGTGTACGACGGCTACTACGGCCCCGGCACCGGCACCTTCCTCATGATCGCCTTCATCCGCCTGGCCAAGATGGACACCCGCCACGCCGCGGGCTGCACGAAAGTCCTCAACCTCTCCTCCAACGTGGGAAGCCTGTGCTCCGTTCTCCTGTCCGGGTATGTGTGCCTGGGAGTGGGCCTCATCTGCTCCGCCGCCTCCGTCCTGGGCCACTATCTGGGCGCGGGGCTTGCCATCAAAAATGGCAGCAAGCTGGTCCGCCCCATGGTGGTGCTGGTGCTCATCCTTCTGGCCTGTAAGGTGGGCAGTGAGATCCTGTTCCCCGAATTCTGGGCCTGAGGGCCATCCGGTGCGCCTCAGCCTGCTGTTTTCCGGCAGGCTGAGGCGCCGCTTTTTTTATCTGTGCAAACCGCCCGCAGCATGTTATAATGGCAAAAAACCGATTCTGCACCAAAGAGGTGATTTCTTTGCTGATCCATCGCATGAGCGCCAATTTCGGCAAGCTCCAGGGGGAAACCTTGGAGCTGAACGAGGGGCTCAACATTTTGCAGGCCCCCAACGAAACGGGCAAATCCACCTGGTGTGCCTTCCTGGTGGCCATGCTCTACGGCATCAACAGCCGGGAGCGGGACAAGTCGGGCTTCATCGCCGAGAAAAACCGTTATGCCCCCTGGCAGGGGGGAACGATGCTGGGCCGCCTGGACTGCCGCGCGGACGGGGCGGAGCTCTCCCTCCTCCGGGCCACCCGGCGCGCCTCCTCCCCTATGGCGGAATTCCGGGCGCTGTACACCGGCACCGGAACCCTCGTCCCGGAGCTGACAGGGGAGAACTGCGGGGAAAAACTCCTGGGCATCAGCCGGGAGGTCTTTGAACGCAGCGCCTTCATCCGCCAAGCGGGCCTCCCCATCAGCCAGGACGCGGAACTGGAACGCCGCATCGCCGCCCTCATTACCTCCGGCGAGGAAGGGACCTCCTATTCCGAGGCTGCGGAAACCCTGAAAAAGCAGCTCAACCGCCGCCGCCACAATAAAACCGGCCAGCTCCCCGCCCTGGAGGGAGAGCTACGGGAGCTGGAGCAAAAAATTGCCCACGCCGAGGCTTTGGCCCGCTCCTGTGGGGAAAGCCAACAGCGTGTCCGGGAACTGGAGGAGCGCAAAGCCGCCCTGTCGGAGGAGCTGGCTCATCACCAGCACTGGGAAGCCCTCCAAAAGCGCCAGTCCCTGGAGGGCGCGGAAACCGCTGCCCGGGAGGCCCAGGCCCGTTATGAGGAGATCCGCCGCCGTGCGGAGCAGGACCGGATCCCGGAGATGGATGCCATCGGCCGCCTGCGGGGCGCCATCGTGAACCTGGGGACAGTCCGCAGAAGCGTGGAAAAGGCCCGCCAGCAGCGCGATGAGGCCGCCAAGGCCCTGCTGCGGGCGGAGGCTGCTGTCAGCGAAAGTCCCTTTGCCGGACAGACGGCGGAGCAGGCCGTCAGGGAGGCTGCCTCCTCCCCTGCCGTCCATGTCTCCCCTTGGAAGGAGGTGGCCGTGTTTTTTGCCGGCCTGGCCGCAGCCGGAGGGGCTTTCATGCTGCTCTCCAGCCGTATCAGCACATTGGACGGCATATGGAACTACCTTCCCTGGGGCGTGTCCGCCGGGATTGTCCTGGCAGGCACCCTCCTCGCCCGCCTGGTCCACCGTCATGAGGTCTCCGCCGCCCGCCTCTCCGCCTTGGTCAAGCGCTTTGGCACCTCCGATCCCGGGGCCATCGCCGCCATGGCGGAGGAATACCGCACCCTTGTGGAGCAGCAGGAAACGGCCCGGGTGGAAAGTGAGCGCTGCTCTGCCGCCGCCGAGGGACTCCACGCCTCTCTCACCGCCAATGAGCAGGCCATTTTGCTGGAGATCCGCCGCTTCGCCCCCACCGCCTTTGACCTCTCCACTGCCGACGAACTGCTGCGGGGATGTGCCCAGCGGCGCCGGGAGCTCTCCACCTCCGAAGCCGCCCTCCGGGAGGCGAAGATGCGCCTGGAGCTGCTGCAGGGGAACTCCGGCGGAGAAGAGAATGCCTCCCTCCCCCAGGACCTGCGGCCGCCTCTGCGCCGCCGGGAGGTAGTGGAGGAGGCCCTTGCCTCCCTGAATACCAGCCTGGAACGGGAACGCTCCGCCGCCGACCAGCTTTCCGGTGAACTGCGCTCCGCGGGAGATCCCATCGTACTGCGCTCCGCCGCCGGGGCGCTGCGCCAGAAGATCGCCGCCCTGGAGGAGGAATACGCGGCTATCCGCCTTGCCATGGACACTCTGGATCAGGCCAACACCGATCTCCAGAACCGCTTTTCCCCCGCCCTGGGCCGCAGGGTGGGCGAGATCTTCGCCGATCTCACCGGCGGCGCCTATGATGCCGTGGTGCTGGACCGGGCCCTCCGCCTTTCCGCCGCCCCTGCCGGAGACTCCCAGTACCGGGATACAGGCTTCCTTTCCGCTGGCACAACAGACCAGTTGTACCTGGCCACGCGCCTTGCCATCTGCGAGATGGTGCTGCCGGATGAAAAGCAGGTCCCCATCGTACTGGACGACGCCCTGGCCAATTTTGACGACGAGCGCTGCCGCCGTGCCCTGAACTGGCTCAAGGAAGAGGCAAAGCACCGCCAGATTCTCCTGTTCACCTGCCACAGCCGCGAGGCGGATTTCTTCGCCGGTGACGGGGAAGTTTTTGTACAGCGGTTGACGAACGGCGCAGAAAAGGTATAAGATGGGCCCTGTGAGCGATTGATCTGCGCCCTTCCAGCGCAGATGGTAAAACGAATAACTGAATTATAATTGGTAAGGAGAACCGAACATCATGAGCGAATGCACCCATAACTGTTCCACCTGCGGCGAAAGCTGCGGTGAGCGGCAGGAGCCCCAGTCCCTGCTGAAAGAGCACAATCCCCACGCCCGGGTGGGCAAGGTCTACGGCATCGTTTCCGGCAAGGGCGGCGTGGGCAAGTCCATGGTCACCAGCCAGTTGGCCGTCACCATGCGCCGCCGCGGCTACGAGGTTGGCGTCCTGGACGCCGACGTCACCGGCCCCTCCATCCCCAAGGCCTTCGGCATCCATGAGCGGGCCGAGGGCAGCGGTGACGGCATCTATCCCTGCTGCTCCCGCACCGGCATTCAGGTAATGTCCACCAACCTGCTGCTGGAGCATGAGACCGACCCCGTCATTTGGCGCGGCCCCGTCATCTCCGGCGTGGTCCAGCAGTTCTGGACCGATGTTTTGTGGAACTGCGATTATCTGTTTGTGGACATGCCTCCCGGAACCGGCGACGTCTCCCTCTCCGTGTTCCAGTCCATCCCTCTGGACGGCATCATCATCGTGGCCTCTCCCCAGGAGCTGGTCAGCATGGTGGTGGAAAAGGCCGTGAAGATGGCGGAGATGATGAACGTCCCCATCGTGGGCCTTGTGGAGAACATGAGCTACATTACCTGCCCTGACTGCGGCAAGAAGCTCCACCTCTTCGGCGAGGGCAAGACCGCTGAGGCAGCGCTGCGCCACGGCCTTTCCGTCCTGGCGGAGATGCCCATCGACCCCGCCCTGGCCTCCCTGACCGACGCGGGCAACATCGAGGCTTTCCAGGGCGGCTGGCTGGACAATGCCGCCGACAAGCTGGAGGGAAAATAACACCTTCGGAAGCCGTGCCGTGGCCTCACGGCACGGCTCCCTGCGCATAATCCCCGTCTCCCCTGTAATTTGTACGATGGCACGCGGACAAAACCGGCTTAATTTGTCTGGAAAAACAGTTGCAAAAAACGCCCGGATTCGACATAATAAATATAAAATTGTCCTCTTGCACCCCAGGGAGAAGG
This sequence comes from Oscillospiraceae bacterium, assembly GCA_016293265.1. Taxonomy (GTDB): domain Bacteria; phylum Bacillota; class Clostridia; order Oscillospirales; family Oscillospiraceae; genus Oscillibacter. The sequence goes on from JAEDEN010000051.1 coordinate 10,256, forward strand.
TCAGTTACGTTTAAGTTTTAAGGGAGGAATCGTCCTATGCAGGAACTGAAGGATCGCATCGTAAAGGAAGGCAAGGTGCTCCCCGGCAACATCATCAAGGTGGACGGCTTTTTGAACCACCGCATCGACACCGTCCTCATGGAGCATATCGCCGAGGAATTCGGCAAATATTTCAACATGGATGATGTTACCCTCATCCTTACCGCTGAAGCATCCGGCATCGCCCTGGCCACAGTCACGGCCCACCACTACGGCAAGCCCCTGGTCTTCGCCAAGAAGGCAAAGAGCGATAACATCGAAGGCGGTCTTTACAGAAGCGATATCTTCTCTTATACCTACAAGAAAAAGGTGACACTGATCGTTTCCAAGGAGTGGATCTCTCCCCAGGACCGGGTGCTCATCATTGACGACTTCATGGCCAACGGCGAGGCCATGCGGGGCCTGATCGACATCGTCCGCGGCGCAGGCGCCTCCCTGGTGGGTGTGGGCTGCGCCGTGGAAAAGGGCTTCCAGGGCGGCGGCGACCGCCTGCGTGAAGCCGGCGTCAATATCAAGTCCCTGGCCATCGTGGAGTCCGCCCAGCCGGGCAACATCGTATTCCGGGAGGACTGAGATCCCCTTTTCTGCCCTTCGCATTCAAAAATCAGATATAAGGAGGAATCCCCCTTGTCTCATCAAACCGTTATTGTGCTGGACTTTGGCGGCCAGTACAACCAGCTCATTGCCCGCCGCGTCCGCGAGTGCGGCGTCTACTGTGAGGTGAAGCCTTACACCACCTCCCTGGATGCCATCCGCGCCATGGACCCCATCGGCATCATCTTCACCGGCGGCCCCAACAGCGTCTATGACCCCGCCTCTCCCCAGGTGGATCCCGCTATCTTTGAGATGGGCCTGCCCATTCTGGGCATCTGCTACGGCTGCCAGCTCATCGCCCACAACCTGGGAGGCCGCGTGGTGGCCGCCACGGAGGATTCCGCCCGGGAATACGGCAAGACCGAGACCTATTTTGATACCGACTGCCGCCTCTTCAAGGGCCTGCCCGCCCAGGGCATCACCTGGATGAGCCACGGCGATTATATGGAAAAGGTGCCCGAGGGCTTCGCTCTCGTGGCCCACTCCGACGCCTGCCCCAACGTGGCCATCTGCGACGAGGCGCGGGGATTCTACGGCGTGCAGTATCACCCCGAGGTCAACCACACGGAAAACGGTACCGGCATGATCCGCAACTTCCTCTATGAGGTCTGCGGCGCCAAGGGTGACTGGACCATGGGAGACTATAAGGATACCGCCATTCGTGCCATCCGGGAAAAGGTGGGCGGCGGCAAGGTGCTGCTGGCCCTCTCCGGCGGCGTGGACTCCTCCGTGGCCGCGGCCCTGGTGGCCGAGGCCGTTGGCAGCCAGCTCACCTGTGTGTTCGTGGACCACGGCCTCATGCGCCTGAATGAAGGTGACGAGGTGGAGGCCGCCTTTGCCAAATGGGACATCAACTTCGTCCGCGCCGATGCTGAGGCGCTGTTTCTGGGGAAGCTGGCCGGCGTCACCGATCCCGAGCGCAAGCGCAAGATCATCGGCGAGGAGTTCATCCGCGTCTTTGAGGCCGAGGCCAAGAAGATCGGCCAGGTGGATTATCTGGTGCAGGGCACCATCTATCCCGACGTCATCGAATCCGGCGCGGGCAACGCCGCCGTCATCAAGAGCCACCACAACGTGGGCGGCCTGCCGGACTATGTGGACTTCAAGGAGATCATCGAGCCGTTGCGGATGCTGTTCAAGGACGAGGTCCGCCAGCTGGGCCGGGAACTGGGCCTGCCGGAGTACCTGGTCATGCGTCAGCCCTTCCCCGGTCCCGGTCTTGCCATCCGCGTCATCGGCGACATCACCAAGGAAAAGCTGGACACCCTGCGTCTTGCGGACTTCATCTTCCGGGATGAGATCGCCAAAGCCCACCTGGAGGGCACCATGAACCAGTATTTCGCGGTGCTGACCAATATGCGCTCCGTGGGCGTCATGGGCGACGGCCGGACCTATGATTACACCCTGGCCCTCCGCAGCGTGACCACCACCGACTTCATGACCGCCGACTGGACCCGCATTCCCTACGAGGTGCTGGACCGGGTGAGCGTCCGTATTGTCAACGAGGTGCCCAACATCAACCGCATCGTCTATGACATCACGTCCAAACCCCCCGCGACCATCGAGTGGGAATAA
>JAEDEN010000145.1 GCA_016293265.1 Oscillospiraceae bacterium
TTTTGGAAACTCGGAAGTTAATCGTGCAAACTGGAAGTTACTTTTGCAATCCACCCACCGCTTTTGATGATGTACCAAGTGTAATGCCGTTCATCCATTTTGTCAATTATATTTTACATTTAGTCGGAAAAATTTTCCGGCAGGGCATTACTGCGCTGCCGGTTTCCCCTTGTGCTCATCAATCTGCCGGTAGAGGCTGGAAAGGCCGTCGGCCAGTCCCCCCACAGCGTCGATGATGCCGAGGCTCACCGCCTCCTCGCCGTATACCACACTGCCCACGTCCGCTGCCATATCCTCCTTTTGCAGCATGAGGGACTGAAACTTTTCCCCGCTGATGCGGCTGTGGGAGGAGACAAAGGCCACAATGCGCTCCTGCAGGCGCTGGAAATAGCTGAAGGTCTGGGGCGCGGCGATAACAGTGCCGCTCATGCGGACGGGATGGATGGTCATGGCGGCGGAGGGCACGGCAAAGCTGCGCTTCGCCGCCACCGCCAGGGGCACGCCGATGGAGTGGCTGCCGCCCAGGACGATGGAGACGGTGGGCTTGGTCATCCCGGCAATAAGCTCCGCGATGGCAAGGCCCGCCTCCACATCCCCGCCCACGGTGTTCAGGAGGAAGAGGACGCCGTCCACCTCCTCGCTCTCCTCCAGCTTCGCAAGAAGCGGCAGGACGTGTTCGTATTTTGTGGTCTTTGTGGAGGAAGAGGCGGTGGTATGGCCCTCGATCTGGCCGATGATGGTGAGGCAGTATACGTTTCCGCGGCTGGTACGGGTCATGGCGGAGCCAAGGTCCAGAATGTTCTGCGTGACTTCGTTGGTGTTGTTCTCGTTTTCCGCAGACTCGGTGGGTTTTGTAATTTCTGACATAGGGCACCTCCCTTTCCCACATATTTTTAACAGACTTCTTGAAATTACTCCCCCCGGCTTGCCGAAACCGATTTTCACCGGCTCCCCCCTTTTCTTTTTGACTTTAGCGTGGTATAATGTGCAAATCATTCACCATTGGGAGGTATTACCATGGAAAGCACAAGGCAGCGTATCGTGGTGAAGGTGGGCACCTCCACCCTGACCCATGAGTCCGGCAGCTTCAACCTGCGGAGCATGGAGCATCTTGTCCGTGTTCTGGCGGATCTTCAGGGCATGGGACATGAGATCATCCTTGTCAGCTCCGGCGCCATCGGCGTGGGCACGGCAAGGCTGGGACTCCCGGAGCGGCCAAAGGAACTGCGCATGAAGCAGGCGGCCGCAGCCGTGGGACAGTGCCGCATGATGCATTTATACGATAAGCTCTTTTCCGAATACAATCACTGCGTTTCCCAGATCCTGCTGACCGGCGAGGATGTGGAGGCCCCCCTCCGGGCGGAGCACCTGCGGGGCACCTTCTCCGCCCTTCTGGAGATGGGCGTCATCCCCGTTGTAAACGAAAACGACTCCGTCTCTTCCGCCGAGATCGAAACCGGCCGGCACAAGGTGCTGGGTGATAACGACACCCTCTCCGCCATTGTGGCGGCGCTGTGCGAGGCGGACCTTCTGGTGCTGCTCAGCGACATCGACGGTCTTTATGAGGCGGATCCCCATACCCATCCCGGTGCAAAGCTCATCCACCAGGTAAAGGAGCTGACCCCGGAGATCCTGGAAATGGCCGGCGGCGCCGGCACCTGGCGGGGCACCGGCGGCATGGCCACCAAGCTTTCCGCTGCCAAGATCGCCATGGAGGCCGGGTGCGACATGGTCATCACCAACGGCGCCCGGATGGAAGACCTTTATGACATTGTGGAGGGCAGGGACATCGGCACCCGATTCCTTGCCATCAAGTAAGGAGGCAGTTTTATGACAGCATTACAGCAGCAGGGTGCCCTTGCAAAGGACGCCTCCCGCATTCTCGCCACCGCCGGCACCGCGAAGAAGAACGCCGCCCTGGAGGCCATCGCCGCCATCCTCACGCAGCGGCAGGATGAGTGGCTCGCCGCCAACGCCCAGGACATCGCCGCCGCGAAAGAAAGCGGGATGCGCCCCGCCATGCTGGACCGGCTGGCCCTGACGCCGGAGCGCATCGCGGGCATCGTGGAAGGCGTGCGGCAGGTGGCCGCTCTGCCCGACCCCATCGGAAGGGTCGATAAGATGGAGACCCGGCCCAACGGCCTTATCATCGGACGCCGTCGGGTGCCCCTGGGCGTCATCGCCATTATTTTCGAGGCCCGGCCCAACGTCACCGTGGATGCGGCGGCCCTGTGCCTCAAGTCCGGCAACGTGTGCATCCTCCGGGGCGGCAAGGAGGCCTTCCGCTCCAACATGGCGGTAACGAAGCTGATGCGTGAGGCCCTTGTCTCCGCGGGCCTTCCCGCCGACTGCATCTCCCTGGTGCAGGACACCAGCCACGAGACGGCCAATGAGCTGATGC
>JAEDEN010000146.1 GCA_016293265.1 Oscillospiraceae bacterium
TGACCTGGGGGTTGGTGCAGGAAGTGCCGATGGCAGGGATCTTGGCCTCGGCAAAGAGGTCGCCTGCAGCGATGGCGCAGCCGGAGCCGTAAGTGCCCAGAACCACGGAGACCTTCTGGCTGATCAGCAGCTGAGCGGCAGTGGGCGCCTTGGCAGCGTCGGATGCGTTGTCAGCGTAAACCAGCTCGATCTTGTAGGTCTCGCCGTTGATGTCAACGGTGGGGTACAGAGAGTGAGCATACTCAATACCCAGAACCTCTTTTTTGCCGCCGGCGGCATTCTGGCCGGAAGTGGGCTCAAAAACGCCGATTTTGATGACCTTATCGCCGCTGGAAGCAGACTCGCCGCTGCTGCCGGTGCTGCCGCAGGCGCACAGGGCAAATATCATTATCAGTGCCAGGGCAAGTGCAAGTATCTTTTTCATTTTTTGTTCCTCCCTTTTGGATTCGCCAAGTCCGTGTCCGTACATTAGAGACACATGTATTTGATTGGCGATATTCTGATTATGCACTATGTTTCGCTAAATTGCAATAATCTTAAATGACTAAATCGCGAAAAAATTTTACACAGTTTTTATCATTCCTGCACAATTTTGGGGCTGGTGCGCCATTCTTTTCCCCCTTTTTTCTCCTCCCGGGCACAAAAACCCAGGACATAGAGGTCGTGGGCGGCGGCGCCCAGGGCGAAAATCTCCCTGCATTCCGCGGACAAATCCCGGACAGAGGCGGGCTTGGTGATCACGGGGATCTCCCCTTTCCGGCTGATCTCTCTCAGCAGAGCGCAGCCTTTGGCGTTGGCGGCCAGGACTCTGGCGTAGGGAGGCAGTTCCCCGGCCATACCGGCTTTTACCCCCAGGGCCGCGCACATGCACATGCGCCGTATGCGGGAAAGGGCGTAGCGTTTGGTTTTTGCGGCGGCGGTGATGGCGTCAAGGCTGGCTTCCTCGTGGGCGGCCATGTAGAGCCTGCGGCCGATGCCGTCGCCGCCGTCGGGCAGCTGCTCATAATAGGCCGGGCCGAACAGGCGAAGCCGGGAGATGATGGCCGCCTCCACCATGTCGCTGTCGGTATAGGCCCTCCCCTGCTGCTTTTCTCTTTCAAAGACCTGAGCCGCCTCTTTGGGGATATAGGCAGAGATGTTGTCCCCGTTTCTGATCATGCGGCGCAGCTGGGCTGCCGATCTGGGCCCTGTCTCCCCCTCCTCGTCGTGGCCGCTGCCAAAGCGGAGCACCGTCATGGGCTGCATGTCAAGGCGCAGCTCGTAAATGGCCTTCAGGTATTCCACCGCCAGAATATTGTTGGGCAGCTCAAGCTGGTTTGCAAGCTCGCCCAGGCGGGTCTCCAGGGCTTTTTGCCGTGCCAGGGCATAGGGCAGGCTTGCGTCGCTGCTGAGCACCTGCCGGATCTCCCCGTTGACCGCCGGGTCCAGAAGAGTCTGGGCGATGGTCTCCAGCGGCTCCAGCTCCCCGGCCTCGCTGCCGAAGCTGAGATGGGTGACGCCCAGTTTCGAGAGAAGATACACCGCCCCTCTGGCAAAGCCCTCCGCCGAGGACAGGGACCAGGGCAGCGGCAGCTCCACCACCAGATCGGCCCCGCAGCGGCAGGCGGCCTCCGCCCGGGCAAATTTGGAGTAAATGGCAGGCTCGCCCCGCTGCACAAAATCCCCGGACATGACGCAGACCACCGGGCAGTCCTCCCCCAGCGCCTGGCGGCTCTGCTGAATGTGGTATTCATGGCCGCTGTGGAAAGGATTATATTCACCGACGATGCCGATTATGCTCATTTTCTGTCACCTCAAAAAAAGCTTGCATTTTCTGCCGTTTGTATTAGAATAGAAAAGGTATAACTATATTTTACTTAATTCACTGCAGATTTACAATAGAAGAAAGGAATTGAAGGAATGAAAATTCTTGTAATCAACGCAGGCAGCTCCTCCCTGAAATACCAGCTCATCGACATGGAGACCGAACAGCTCATGGCCAAGGGTCTCTGCGAGCGCATCGGTATTGACGGACATCTGAAGCACAGCCCGCTGGTAGGGGGCAAGCCCGTCTTTGATGAGGATATCAGCCTCCCCACCCATTCCGAGGCCATTGCTGCCGTTATCGACAAGCTGACCAGCCCCGAGTACGGCGTTGTCGCCTCCATGAAGGAGATCGACGCGGTGGGTCACCGCGTGGTCCACGGCGGCGAGAAGTTTGCCAGCTCCGTTCTCATCAACGATGAGGTCATGGCAGCTCTTGAGGAGTGCACCCCCTTCGCTCCCCTGCACAACCCCGCCAACATCACCGGCATCAACGCCTGCAAGGCAGTCATGGGCGATGTGCCCATGGTGGCCGTGTTCGACACCGCTTTCCACCAGACCATGCCCGGCAAGGC
>JAEDEN010000052.1 GCA_016293265.1 Oscillospiraceae bacterium
TGGCAAACGGTGTTCCCATGAAGCAGATTCAGGAATGGCTTGGTCACAGCGACTTTTCAACTACGGCAAACATCTACGCACATCTGGATTACAGCTCGAAGCTGACCTCTGCGGATGCAATGCTCAATGGCTTGGGCTTTGCACAGAACTGAAAAAGAAAAGCCAGCAGCCGGAAAAACCGACTACTGGCGTGATTTCTGGCGGAGCGGGTGGGATTCGAACCCACGGAACCTTGCGGTTCAACTGATTTCGAGTCAGTCCCGTTATGACCACTTCGATACCGCTCCGTATTTATCTCAACATCAGCACCTCGGAAAACGGGGAGAACTGATGGGGAGAACAAGCAAAAATATTAAGTTAAGAACACCCGAAAAACCCCGAAAAATCAAGGGATTCCGGTCAGGGAGCTACCGAGTAGCGACCACGATTTCGAGTCGTTCTCGTTATGACCGCTTCGATAGCCCTCCGAATATGTCAATCCCTATTCTATCTTAAAATCTCCCAAAAAACAAGGTCGGGAGCAGGATAGAAAAGCAGGATAGAACAAACGGAAATATGAACTTTTGTAAAACCATCTAAGTGCTTGAAATACAAGGGGGTGGAGAATTTGCGGGAGCAACATCGAAAGTAGATTTCGAGTCAGCCTCGTTACGACCACTTCGATACATCTCCCAATATGATGGCTTTGAATATTATGCCACAGTTTTTCCACTTTTGCAAGAGGCCCTTTCCCGGATCCCTTCTACCCTGGGCGCTGATGGAAAAACCTTCGGCCATTACACCGGCCGTCTTTTATTGCGGGCGGTTCAGTGGCATGGTTTAGGAATGACATATGAAAATGGAACGCAGTCTGCCGGTCCATGCGGATTTTGATGGATGGGGCAGTCCTGTTTCAGGGCTGCCCCTTTTGTATAAGTTGCGGAAAGGACCGGCAGAATTAACATACGCAATATCAGCACAAACGGTAAAAGGAGTTTTTCCGCCAGGATGAAAACACCGGGAAGGACAAACCAGAGGTTCAGGAGGCGGTTAAGATGGCTCAGGTATTTGAATATGATGGAATCCTCCATGAGGTCCCGGATAAGGGCGGGGCATATGTTATTTTTCCCTGGAACATCCGGGAGGTGTTCGGAAAGGGGCGGGTAAAGGTTCATGCTGAATTTGATGGGATTCCATACGACGGCAGTATTGTCAATATGGGTGTCAAGGATTCGGACGGAAATCTGTGCTATATCATCGGAGTGTTGAAATCCATACGGGAAAAATTGGGGAAAAGCGATGGAGATCCCATTCATGTTACGGTAAAAGAGCGCTGCTGAGCGCGGTTCCATGGGGCGGACCCGGAAGGGGGGACTGTCTCAGGGGCTTAAAATAAGGCCCGTGCCGCGGATAGCGGCACGGGCCTTTGATGATGTACTTACTTCTTCAGGGTGGCCACCCACTGGCCGTACTTTTCCACATTCGCGGCGGCGTCGGCAGCGTCCTTGCCCTGGGTCAGGACATAGACCTTGATCTTGGGCTCGGTGCCGGAGGGACGGACGATGATGGAGGTGCCGTCGGAGAGCTCAAAGCGCAGCACGTTGGAATTGGAGAGCTCCATGGAGGACTGGGCGCCGGTGGCGGCGTCGGTGACGGTGCCGGTCTTGTAATCCTTGTAGGCTGCCACCTTTACGCCGGAGATCTCCTTGGGGGGATTCTCCCGCAGGTCCTTCATGAGGTTTGCCATGTCCTTCAGGCCGTCCAGACCGGGCATCACCAGGTTGTGGGTCTTTTCGGCGTAATAGCCGTATTTCTCGTACAGGGCTTCCAGGGCGTCGAAGAGGGTCATGCCCTGGCCGGCGTACCAGGCGGCCATCTCGGTGAGCATCAGGGAGGCGGTGACGGCGTCCTTGTCGCGGACGAAGTCGCCCAGCATGTAGCCGTAGGACTCCTCGTAGGAGAAAATGACCTTCCCCTCGCCGGCGGCCTCCAGGGCGTTCTTCTTCTCTGCCATGAACTTGAAGCCGGTGAAGGTGTCGAAGCAGGTGACGCCGTTGCTCTCCGCCACCTTGCGGGCCATCTCAGTGGTGACGATGGTCTTGATGGCCACAGGCTTTTCCGGCAGGGTGCCGGTGCGCTTCATGGCGCCGATCAGGTAGTCCAGCATCAAAACGCCGGTCTGGTTGCCGGTGACAGGGCGGAACTCGCCGGACTTGTCACGGATCATGATGCCCACCCGGTCGCTGTCCGGATCGGTGCCCAGGATGAAGTCCACGTCGTTCTTTTTGGCAAGGTCGATGGCCAGGTAGAAGCCCTCGGGATTTTCGGGGTTGGGAGAGGCCACGGTGGGGAAGTCGCCGTCAATGACCATCTGGTTGGGCTCGCAGAGGAGGTGTTTGATGCCCAGGGCTTCCAGCGCCTGGGGCACCAGCTTGTAGCCGCAGCCGTGGAAGGGGGTGTAGACCATCTTGAAGGTGTCGGCCACCTTCTCAACGGCCGCCTTGTCGATGATCATGCCGGTGACCTGCTCCATGAAAAGCTTGTCGGTCTCCTCCCCCAGGATCTCGATGGAACCGTTCTTCACGCCTTCCTCGTAGGGGATGAACTTCACGCCCTGGAAGATGTCGATCTCCTCCAGACGCTTGGCGATGGCGTCGGCGTGCTGGGGGGGAAGCTGGGCGCCGTCCTCCCAGTAGACCTTATAGCCGTTGTACTCCTTGGGGTTGTGGCTGGCGGTGACATTGATGCCGGCCTGGCAGTGGTACTGGCGGACGGCAAAGCTCAGCTCGGGGGTGGGGCGCAGGGATTCGAAGATGCGGACGTGGATGCCGTTGGCGGCGCAGACCTCAGCGGCGGCCCGGGCAAATTCCAGGGAGTGGTTGCGGCAGTCCATGCAGATGGCAACGCCCCGCTGCTTGCCCTCCTCGCCCTCTGCGGCGATGACGTCGGCAAAGCCCTGGGTGGCCCAACGGATCACGTGGATGTTCATGTTGTGCAGGCCCACGGCCATGGTGCCCCGCAGGCCGGCGGTGCCGAATTCCAGGGGGCCGAAGAAGCGGGATTCGATTTCCTTGGGGTCATTCCTGATCGCCTCCAGCTCCGCGTGCTCCTCTGCGGACAGAGCGGTGCTGGACAGCCACTTTTCGTATTCCTTCATGAAGTCCATCTTGCTGTTCCTCCTCATAATATTGTTCAATGTCGGTGATATCGTGGGTTTACTTATGGTAGCGGGAACCCGCGTTGATCTGATAGCCCCGGTAGATCTGCTCCAGCAGCATCACCCGGGCCAGATGGTGGGGAAAAGTCATGGGGGACATGGAAAGACGCACCGAGGCCAGGGCCTTTACGCTGGGATGCAGGCCGAAGGAGCCGCCGATGAGAAAGACCAGGTGGCTTTGCCCCTGGCTGGCGCTGTTGGCCATGAAACGGGCAAGGGCCTCGCTGGACATGGTTTGCCCTTCCACGCACAGGGCGATGACGGCGGCGGAAGGGGGGAGCTTTGACCGGATGACCTCCGCCTCCCGGAAAAGGGCGGCTTCGATCTGGGCGGGGGAGGGGTCATCGCCAAGGCGTTCTTCGCTCAGTTCCACGATCTCCAGCTTGCACAGCCGGCTCAGCCGCTTGGCGTATTCCGCTGCGGCGTCGGTGTAAAACCGCTCCTTCAGCTTTCCCACGCAAAGAATGGTCACTTTCTGCATAGGGCCTCCCGGGATGTGATGATATGGGCCCCGCTCAAGGTATCCCGGGGTGCCACGGAAAGAACCGGGGCCAGAGCGGCGGCGGAAAGGGCCCGCTCCACGGCGGAAAGGGCCTTGGCGGGGGTGTTGTTCTCCCGGCTCAGATGGGCCAGGATCAGCTCTGAGGCGCCCTGCCGCACCAGCTCCACGGCGAAGCGGGCGGCGTCCTCGTTGCACAGGTGGCCTTCCGCCCCCAGGATGCGGGACTTGAGATAGTAGGGGTAGGGGCCGCTGCGAAGGGTCTCCACGTCATGGTTGGCTTCCAGAACGGCCAGGTCCACGCCGGAGAGGACCTGACGCGCTTCCTCCGTCACAAAGCCGGTGTCCGTCAGGATACCGGCGCTGCCCTCCGGGCTGTCCAGACGGAAGCCGCAGCTTCCGGGGGCGTCGTGGGAGGTGGGAAAGGGGGTCACGGTGCAGGGGCCGAGGGAAAGGGGCTCCAGCATGGAAAGCTCCCTCAGGCGGCCCCGCAGCCCGTCTATCCGGGCCTCCAGGGTCCGGCAGGTCCGGGGGGAGGCCAGAAGGGGAAAGGCGGTATGCCTGGCCATGGTGGCAAGGCCCGCAGTATGGTCGGTATGGGTGTGGGTGATGAGAAGGGCGTCCAGGTCCCCCAGGGACAGCCCCAGGTCCTTCAGGGCGGTGGAGATACGGCGGCAGGAGATGCCCGCATCCACCAGAATATGGGTGGTGCCGCAAGAAAAGAGCAGCGCATTCCCGGAGGAACCGCTGGCAAATGTATGTACCGTGGTCAAAACTACCTCACAAGAAAAGTACCCGCCGGGGGAGAACGCCGGTGGTTCCCTCCGGCAGGCACCCGAAGTCGATATTCAGCTGATCTGGGCCTGAAGGTCATCCTCCGGCTCCTCCACGGCGCGGATGTCAGCGCCCAGAGCCCGAAGCTTTTCAATGATGTCCTCATAGCCCCGCTCGATATACTGCACGCCGCTGATCTCGCTTTCTCCCTGGGCAGCCAGGGCGGCGATGACGCAGGCCGCGCCGGCCCGCAGGTCATAGGCCTGGATGGGCGCGCCGGTAAGGTGGTCCACGCCCTCCACCACGGCGGTCTTGTCGTCCACCTGGATGTTGGCACCCATGCGCTTGAGCTCATCCACATAGCGGTAGCGGCTGTTCCACACGCTCTCCGTCACAAGAGAGGTGCCCTTGGCCAGGGACAAAACAGCCGTGATCTGGGGCTGCATATCCGTGGGGAAGCCGGGATAGGGAAGGGTCTTGATGTTGGTGCGCTGGAGGTCGCCGACGCGGCGGACCAGGAGGGTGTCCTCATGCTCCTCCACCTCCACGCCCATTTCCACCAGCTTGGCGGTGATGCAGTCCATGTGCTTGGGGATGATATTCTTCACCAGCACCTGGCCGCCGGTGGCGGCCACGGCTGCCATGTAGGTACCGGCTTCGATCTGGTCGGGGATAATGGCATAGCTGCCGCCTCTGAGGCGGTTCACGCCCTGAATCTTGATGGTGTCGGTGCCGGCGCCGCGGATGTTGGCCCCCATGGAGTTGAGGAAGTTGGCCAGGTCCACGATATGGGGCTCCTTGGCGGCATTTTCGATGACGGTGTTTCCCTCTGCCATAACGGCGGCCATCATGATGTTCATGGTGGCGCCCACGGAAACCACGTCCAGGTAGACATTGGCGCCCTTGAGGCGGCCGCTCTCCGCGCTGGCGTGGATAAAGCCGCCCTCCACCACCACCTTGGCGCCCAGGGCCGTGAAGCCCTTGACATGCTGGTCGATGGGACGGACGCCTCCGAAGTTGCAGCCGCCGGGCATGGCTACCTCGGCCCGGCCGAAGCGGCCCAGCAGGGAGCCGATGAGGTAATAGGAGGCCCGGATCTTCCGGCTCAGGTCATAGCTGGTCCGGGTGGTGTGGATGTGGCTGCAGTCGATCTCCACCGTGTGGGGATTGATGCACCGGATACCGGCGCCCAACTGCTCCAGAATGCGCAGGCTCATGGTCACATCGGAGATCTGGGGGATGTTCTCGATGCGGCAGGTTCCGTCCACCAGCAAGGCGGCGGGAATGATGGCGACAGCGGCATTTTTCGCGCCGCTGATCTCCACTTCACCAAACAGGGGTTTTCCACCCTGAACAATATATTTCGTCAAAATCTTGACCCTCTCTTCAAGGCAATAATTGAAAGCCGCTCAGAAAGCGGAAGCGCACAGCTTCCCGCCCTACGGACAGTTTGCCCACGCGGCAAAAGTTCATACGAAGGACCGGCGGCACTTTTTCAAAAAATGGGCCGGAAAAGCGGCGCTTGTCCACTGGGGAAAAACAAAGCGCCGTCCGCTGCCTGGTCCACACAATACGGCCATCTTACATATGGTACCTGTATCATAACACATCAGGACGGGGATTGTAAACCCTCCCGCAGCGCTTTTCCCAAAAAGTACCGGAAAAGCGGCCTCAGCCCACAGTGATGGCCCCGGTGGAACAATTTACATAATAACTTGAAATGTCCGTTACCACACACCAGGCGCCCATCAGCGTAGTGGCTGCGGAGGGGGTGCTTTGCACCTCGTAGCAGGGATAGGTCTGCAGGATGGAGGAACCGACGGTGCCGCTTTCCCGGCGCATCTGCTGGAAGGCCGTCAGGGCCGCGGCGGCGGAGAGAAGGCCGGACTGGCCGGTGGGGACGCCCTCGGTGGGGAGGAGGGTGCCGGAAACGGCGGTGAGGGCTCCTCCCGTAAGGGTGAAGGTGACAGTGCAGTTATAAACGGGACGGCCGCCGTATTGGAACACGGCGGCGGCGGTGGCGCTGCCGTCCCCGTTTTCCTGAAAGACAGGAGTGCCGTAGGAAAAGGTGCGGCAGAAGCTGCGGCACAGGTCCTCTCCCTCCGGGGCGGAGAGGCGGGCCTCAAAGCCGCCGCTGGAGCGGAACTGGATGGAGCCGGCGGCGCTTTGGTAGGAGTTGATGCCTCCCTGGGAGGCGCCGCGCAGATCCTGGCCCAGCAGAAATTCCGCCACAGACTGTTCCAGGTCCTCGCTGCGGGCCATGGTGACGGGGGCGGGGGGCGCTTCCCAGGAAATGGCCCCCGCCTCCAGGGTGATGCCCTGGGTGGCGAAAAGCTCCACCAGCTCCGCCTCCATCCGGCGCAGCGCGGCGCGCTCCTCCGACTTGCGGAAGATAAGGGAGCCCAGCAGGGAGACGTTCACCAGCACCAGGATCAAGATGATGATGTTTTTCAGCCGATACCGTTCCAGGGCGGTTCACCCTCCTTTCCAAAATGCTGGATCATTCGCAGAGCCACTGGGGACACACCCGCTCTTCCCCGTAATCCGCATAGCCGATGAGCAGCTCCGTCCCCGGCGTTTGGGCGGCGATGGCCAAAGCCTGCCGCATGGGCAGCAAAAGGGCGGTTTCCTCAACGGGGACGTACTGGCGGGGGAGGAAGAGAATGGAGGAGACGGCCCGGCCGGAGAGAGTCACCGTGGCGGCGGGAGCCCCGCTGGACAGGCGGATGGGTACGCCGCCGTACTGGTAATCAAAGGTCAGCGTGGTGGACGCGGCACTGCAGGAGATCCCGCTCAGGTACAGCTCTCCGCCGCTGCCGGAGGGCAGCAGGGACTTGAGGAGGTTCCCGCTTCCGTTGACTGCCTCCCGGAAGGTGGGGATCTCGCCGGCGCTTTCAATGGACAGCGCGCCGCTGCCCCCGCTTTGGTAGGCCAGGGAGCCGTCGGTGGAGATGCGCAGCGTCCGGTCACCGTCCACGATGATCTCCGTACCGCTGCCTTCCGTCCAGCGGGTCTTGGTGTGGGGGTTGAAGCCCAGGGCGGAGAGAAGGGAGTCGCTGCCGGAGACGGTGCTTTCGGCGCAGAGAACCGGCAGGTCCGGCTGGGCCCCGGGCAGGAACAGGGACAGGGGGTGGAGGGAGGAAGCGTCTTTGTCGTAGGGCTCCTCCGCGTCAAAGGCAAATATGGCGTTGCCCTGCTCATAGCCGCCGATCACGGCCTCCAGATCCTGGGAGGAGAGGACGGTGGTGCAGCAGAGGAACCGCTGGGCGTGATCCCAGAGATAGAGCAGGACCCGGTTTTCCCCGGGGCTGGTCACCACCAGGTGCCGGGCGGCCACCGCATCTTCCCCCTCGGCGCCCACCAGCTCCCCCAGAATGGAAAGGGGCAGCGGGGTAAGAAAATCATAGTAGACGGAGGGGTGGGACAGGGCGTCCAGAAAATCCTCCTGGGTGCAGGCGGTGTACATCTGGGCAGAGCCCAGGACTTCCCCCAAAAGGGCGCCCAGGGGAGAGAATTCCTCGGAGGCGGTGGTGAGGGTGATGCTTCCGTAGCGGCCATAGGAGCCGGTGACGGCCACCCGCACCGGGGCGGTGAGGGCGGTGCCCGGAAGGGAAAGGCTGGAGCCGGAGGAAACGGGGGACTCCGTCAAAGAGCGGAAGTGCTGAAGGAAGTCCTGGTCATAGAACTGGGTGCGGGCAAAAAGGAGCACCGCGGAAAGGGAGAGCAGCGTGATGATGATGTTTTGCAGGAAATCCCGGCGGCTGCGGCGCTGTTCCTCCATGGGCGGTCCTCCTTTCTGGTGAAACGACGGAAAAAGCCGTCAGGTCATGTGTTCCGTGTGGGCCTGGGTGATGGGCAGGGTCAGCCGGATGGTGGTGCCGGGGCCCTGGTGGTCCGCCAGGGCCAGTGTGCCGTGGTGGCGCTGGACGATCTCCCGGGCGATGGAAAGGCCCAGGCCGGTGCCTCCGGACTCCCGGGAGCGGGCTTTATCCACCCGGTAGAAGCGCTCGAAAATGCGCTCCCGGTCCTTTTCCGGGATGCCGATGCCGTTGTCGCTCACTTCCATCCAGACCGTGTCCTCCAGGGAACCGGCGGTGACACGGATGAAGCCGCCGTCGGGGGTGTACTTGATGGCGTTGCCCAGGATGTTCATCATCACCTGCTCCAGCCGCCTGCGGTCCCCCACGATCAAAGGCAGGCTTTCCGGCGGGTCGTAGACCAGGGTGTGGCGGCGCTGCTTGGCGTTCAGGGCGCTGGAGCGGACCACGCTGGCGATGGCCTCCTGGAAGGAGAAGCGGGAGAGTACCATTTCGGCGTTGCCCGCGTCCAGCCGGGAAAGGGTCAGCAGGTCCTGGACGATGTTGGTCATGCGGTCGGTCTCGGTGATGATGATATCCAGGAAGTTGGCCTCCATTTCGGGGGGGATCTCCCCGGGGGCGCTGCGCAGGGTCTCGGCATAGCTGCGCACATTGGTGAGGGGGGTGCGCAGCTCGTGGGAGACGTTGGCCACAAATTCCTTGCGCCGCTCCTCGTTGCGGTGGTGCTCCGTTACGTCATGGAGCACAATGAGGACGCCGCCGCTGGCCGCGTCGGAGAAGGGGGCCAGATACAGCTCCAGCGTCCGCTCCCCCACCACCATCTCACTTTCCAGATAGTTGGGCCGGGCCAGGGCCAGGACCTGGGCAAAGGGGAACACGGAGCCGAAGAGGTCCTGGTAGGTCCCCTCCACCTTCCGCTGGAGCATGGTGCCGGCGGCGGGGTTGCAGTGGATGAGCTGCCCGTCGTGGTCGAAGGCCACCACGCCGTCCGTCATGTGGAGGAAGAGGGTATCCAGCTTGTTGCGCTCATTTTCCATGGCGGCCAGCGTGGTGTGCAGCACGCCCGCCATCTCGTTGAAGGTGCCGGTGAGGATGCCGATCTCATCGTCGGACTCGATGGGGAGCTGGCTGTCAAAGTCGCCGGAGGCCACCTTTTCCGCCCCGGCGGTGAGCTTTTCGATGGGGCCCACCATGGTCTTGGAGAGCAGGAAGCTCAAAAGCACGGAGATCAGCAGGCCGATGACCAGGGCCTGCATGATGATGTCAAACAGCTGGCCGTTCAGACCGGAGACGGTGTCCTTGTTGTCCAGAATATAGATGATGAAAGCGTTGTCGCCCCCCAGAATGGGGATGGCCACGTCCATATAGTCGGCGGCGATGCTGCTCTCGTCGGCCACGAAGGTCTCCTCCCGGCGGCTGACGGCGTTGCGGGCTGCCAGAAGGTTGGCGCTCTGCTCCCTGGGCAGGGCGCTCTCCTCGGCGGAGCCGGCCAGGTAAGCGCCGCTTTCGCCGCTGAGCACGAAGTAGTTCCGGGTGCTGTAGTCAATGCCCAGGGACCCGGCGTTGGCGTCCAGCATCTCGCGGATGAGCTCCACGCTGCCGGAGTCGGCAGCCTCCCGCAGGGAGGCCACAAAATCCTGCCGGTCTTCGCCAAAGACATTGTCGATCTGCTGATAGAAGGTATCAATGAAGAAGCTGGAGACGCTGGTGGTCAAAAAGGCGCCCACCACCGCCATCAGGGATGTGATGAGCAGCAGCAGAATCAGCGTCAGCTTCATGTGCAGGCTGCGGAACATATCCTCACCGACCTTTCCGTGTGGGAGAAATAAGATCCCGGCAGGTTCATTTCACCGGGGCGTGTGCCCGGTGAAAACACCCGGCCGCTTTGGGTGCGTCCGCCGGTCCGCGGACCGGCAGGGAGGGATCCGGGGAAAAGGCCCCCTTTTTAAACGGAAAAATAGTATCCGGCCCCCCGGCGTGTCAGAATATAGGCGGGATTGGCAGGGTCCTTCTCGATCTTTTCCCGCAGGCGCCGCACCGTCACGTCCACGGTGCGCACGTCATCCCCCACATATCCGTAGTTCCACACCTGCTCCATCAGGTCCACCCGGGAATAGACCTTGTTGGGGTGGCTTGCCAGGAAGGTGAGGAGCTCATATTCCCGCTGGGTCAGGTCAATGGCCTTCCCGGCCCGGAAGACCTGGTGGCTGTCGGTGTTGATGGACAATTCCCCGGATACGGGCATGGCCCCCTCCGCGGCGGAGGCAGCGGAGGCGGCAGAGACCATGGCGCTGCGGCGGATGTTGGCCCCCACCCGGGCGATCAGCTCCCGCATGGAAAAGGGCTTGGTGATGTAGTCGTCGGCGCCGATCTCAAGGCCCAGCACCTTGTCCGTCTCCTCCTCCCGGGCGGTGAGGATGATGACGGGCACGTTGTTCCCCTCCCGGCGGAGGGTTCGGCACACGTCAAAGCCGATCATCTTGGGCAGCATCACGTCCAGCAGGATGAGGTCGGGGTTCTCACTGCGGGCCTTGTTCAGCCCGTCCTCGCCGTCATAGGCCTCGATGGTGCGGTAATGCTCCCGCTGAAGGTTGAAGCGCAGAATGTCCACAATGTTCTTTTCGTCCTCCACGATGAGGACGGTTTTCTGATTCTCCATGGAAAGCCTCCTTAAATATCCAGCAGGAGCTTGGTTTTCAAAACGGCAGTGACGGTTTTGGCGTCCTCGATCTCGCCGCTCATGCACCGCTCCAGCAGCTCGTGAAAGGGGACGCGGTCCACATTTAAAAATTCATCCTCGTCCAGGTGCTGCTCTCCCATGTGCAGGCCCCGGGCCAGGTACAGGTGCAGCGTTTCGCCGAAGCAGCCGGGGGAGAGGACGATGTTGCCCAGATGCTCCAGCGTCTCCGGCACGGCGCCGGTCTCCTCCCGCAGCTCCCGCAGCGCGCCGGCCCGGGGGTCCTCCCCCTCATCCAGCTTGCCGGCGGGGATCTCCAGCATGGGCTTGCGGAAGACATAGCGGTACTGGGTCACAGTGAGGACATTGTTGTCCCCGTCCAGGGGCAAAACGGCCACGCCGTCCACATGCTCCACCACCTCCCGGACGGAGGTGGCGCCGTTGGGCAGCTCCACCGTGTCCACATGAAGGCTTACCACCCTGCCGGTGAACAGGTCCTCCCGGCTGAGGGTCTTTTCCGTCAGTTCCATGCCGTTGTTCATGCAAAACACCTCTCCAATGGTTTTCCCGAAAAAGGGGCAGATATCATGCTGACCATTATAACATACCGGCGGCAAAATGAAAAGCGGCAGATTCCGGCCACGGGCGCCCAATGTCCGACTTGAACCGACGGGAAAGTCGTGGTATACTATGAGGTAAATTCCCCACTTTCCGGCGAAATGAGGTGAGCCGATACGGAAAAGCGAGGCTTCAAGATCGCGGCGCAGAACCGCAAGGCCTTCCACGACTATTTTGTGGAGGATAAGTACGAGTCCGGCATCGAGCTGTTCGGCACGGAGGTCAAGTCCATCCGCGCCGGCACGCTGAATCTGAAGGATGCCTACTGCACCGTGAAGGACGGAGAGCTGTTTGTACACGGCCTCCACATCTCCCCCTATGAAAAGGGCAACATCTTCAACAAAGACCCCGTCCGCACCCGGCGGCTTTTGATGCACAAGCGGGAGATCCGCAAGCTCCACGCCCTCATCAAGCAGGACGGCTACACCCTGGTGCCCCTG
>JAEDEN010000147.1 GCA_016293265.1 Oscillospiraceae bacterium
CTGTCCGGCATGACCATGGTTTTCGTGCCCGCGGTTTCCACTTTCTATATTTCCCAAAAGCTGGGCGGCACCGACACGGTGCTCATCGGCGATGTGATTGAGCGCCAGTTCAAACAGGGCAACAACCCCAATCTGGGCGCCGCCTTGAGCCTGGTGCTGATGCTGCTGGTGTTTGTATGTACCGGCATTATGAACCGCTTCGGCGGCGGGGAGGAGGAAGTGGTGGTATGAAACGAGCCAATCGGATCATCACTGTTCTGATCTTCATTTTCCTTTATATCCCCATGGTGGTGCTGGTGGTGGCCTCCTTCAATACGGGAAAGGATATTACCCAGTTTTCCGGCTTCACCCTCAGGCAGTACCAGCGTCTGTTCCAGGACAGGAGCCTGCTGGGGCTTCTCGGGAACTCCCTGCTGGTGTCCATTCTGGCCAGCCTCATCGCCACGGTGTTCGGCACCCTGTCCGCGGTGGGCATCCACAATCTGAATCCCAAGCTGCGGAAGGTGGCCATGACCCTGACGGACATTCCCATGACCAACCCGGATATTGTGACCGGCGTCAGCCTTTCCCTGCTGTTTGTTTTCGTCGGCACAAAAATGCTGGGCCAGCGGAACAGTCTGACCTTCTGGACTCTGCTGATCGCCCACATTACCTTTAACCTGCCCTATGTGATCCTCAATGTGATGCCCAAGCTCAAGCAGATGGACGCATCTCTGACGGACGCCGCCATGGACCTGGGATGCACACCGCTGCAGGCCTTCTTCCAGGTGACCCTCCATGAGATCATGCCCGGTGTGGTGTCCGGCGCCATCATGGCCTTTACCATGAGTCTGGACGATTTCGTAATCAGCTATTTTGTGACCGGACTGGATTTCATTACCCTGCCGGTGGAAATCTATTCCTACACCAAAAAACCCATCCAGCCCAAGATCTATGCCATGTTCACCCTGCTGTTCCTGCTGATCTTTGTGCTGATGACCGCCATGAACCTGATCCAGCTGGCAGCCGACAAAAAGAAGGTCGCTGCCCGCGGCAAATAGCCAACTGAAAAAATAGGAGAAAAGATAGATATGAAGAAGTTTATTTCCGCCTTGCTTGTTGTTTGCCTTGTCGCCTGCCTGTTCACCGGCTGCGGCAAGAAGGAAGAGACCACCACCATCTATGTGTACAACTGGGGCCAGTATATCGCCGAGGGCGATGACGACTCCATTGATGTGATCGCCGAGTTTGAGAAGAAGTATCCCAACATCAAGGTCCAGTATTCTACCTTTGATTCCAACGAGACCATGTACGCCAAGCTGAAAAACGGCGGCATTACCGTGGACGTGGTGTTTCCCTCCGACTATATGATCGGCCGGATGCGTCAGGAAGGGATGCTTCTGGAGCTGAACTACGACAACATCCCCAATGCCAAGTACGTTGACGACAGCTACCGGGGTCTGGCCTTCGATCCCGAGGACAAGTTCTCCGTTCCCTACACCTGGGGCACCGTGGGCATCATCTACAACAGTAAATACGTGGATGAAGCGGACGTGACCGGCTGGGAGCTGCTGTGGAACGAAAAGTACGCGGGAAAGATCCTGATGTTTGACAACTCCCGGGATGCC
The DNA here is from genome assembly GCA_016293265.1 of Oscillospiraceae bacterium. Classification (GTDB taxonomy): domain Bacteria; phylum Bacillota; class Clostridia; order Oscillospirales; family Oscillospiraceae; genus Oscillibacter. Next base: position 1,608 of record JAEDEN010000147.1, read on the forward strand.
TTCGGCATTGCCCAGTACCTGCTGGGCTACTCCGTCAACACCACCGATTCTGCCGAGCTGCAGGCCTGCGCCGACAAGCTGGCTCAGCAGAAGCCCGTTGTTCAGCAGTATGTGATGGATCAGATTTTCGACGCCATGGAGAATGAGGAGGCCTACATCGCCCCCTACTATGCCGGCGACTACCTGACCATGGTAGAGGAAAACCCGGACCTGAAGTTCTACCGTCCCGAGGACCAGGGCTTCAATATCTTTGTGGACGGCATCTGCATTCCCACCTGCGCCAAGGAGAAGGAAGCCGCCGAAACCTTTATCAATTTCCTGCTGGATCCGGAAATCTGCGCCCAGAATCTGGACTATCTGGGCTACTCCGTCCCCGAGACCGAGGCCAAGCAGTACCTGGATGAAGAGCTGGTTGCCAACGACATTGCCTATCCCTCTCAGGAGCAGCTGCGCAACGCTACCTCCTTTGACTTCCTGCCCGAGGAAACCTCCCGGGAGATGGAAAGCCTGTTTATGACCGTGCGCAACGGTTAAAAGCAAAAAGAGGCCTTCGGGCCTCTTTTTTGCGGATAGGAAAGGAAAAACGGCAGCAAACCTGTACTTTCCCGGATTATTATGATAGGATGGACCCAGAAAAGAGAATGAGGTGAAACAGTGGAAAAGAAAAACTACAACGCCCTGGATCTGTGCAAGTTTTTTATGATGATCG
>JAEDEN010000053.1 GCA_016293265.1 Oscillospiraceae bacterium
CAGAGAGGGTCTTTTCGCTCTGGTAGACCATCTGGTCGGCCTGGTTGCGGACCTCCACCTCTTCCTTGAGCTTCTTGTCCTGGGCGGCATACTGCTCGGCCTCCTTGACGGCCTTTTCGATGTCGTCCTTGCTCATATTGGAAGAGGAAGTGATGGTGATGTGCTGCTCCTTGCCGGTGCCCATGTCCTTGGCGGAGACGTTGACGATGCCGTTGGCGTCGATGTCGAAGGTGACCTCGATCTGAGGCACGCCGCGGCGGGCGGGAGCGATGCCGTCCAGGTGGAAGCGGCCCAGGGACTTGTTGGCCGCGGCCATCTCGCGCTCGCCCTGGAGGACGTTGACCTCCACGGAGGTCTGGTTATCGGCAGCGGTGGAGAAGATCTGGCTCTTCTTCACAGGGATGGTGGTGTTGCGCTCGATCAGGCGGGTGCACACGCCGCCCATGGTCTCAATGCCCAGGGACAGGGGAGTGACGTCCAGCAGCAGCAGGCCCTTCACATCGCCGGTGAGGACGCCTGCCTGCAGGGCCGCGCCCATGGCCACGCACTCGTCGGGGTTGATGCCCTTGAAGGGCTCGTTGCCGGTGAAGTTCTTCACGGCCTCCTGCACGGCGGGGATACGGCTGGAGCCGCCCACCAGCAGAACCTTGGAAAGGTCGGAGGGCTTCAGGCCGGCGTCGCTCATGGCCTGGCGCACGGGGCCCATGGTGGCGTCCACCAGGTGGGCGGTGAGCTCATTGAACTTGGCGCGGGTGAGGGTGACGTCCAGGTGCTTGGGGCCGGTGGCGTCGGCGGTGATATAGGGCAGGTTGATGTTGGAGGTGGTGACGCCGGAGAGCTCAATCTTGGCCTTCTCGGCGGCCTCCTTCAGGCGCTGCATGGCCACCTTGTCGTTGGAGAGGTCCACGCCGTCGGTGCGCTTGAACTCGGAGACAAGGTACTTCATGACGCACTCGTCGAAGTCATCGCCGCCCAGGCGGTTGTTGCCGGCGGTGGCCAGGACCTCGATGACGCCGTCGTCGATCTCCAGGATGGAGACATCGAAGGTGCCGCCGCCCAGGTCGTAGACCATGATCTTCTGGGACTGCTCCTTGTCCACGCCGTAAGCCAGGGCAGCGGCAGTGGGCTCGTTGATGATGCGCTTGACCTCAAGGCCGGCGATCTTGCCGGCGTCCTTGGTGGCCTGGCGCTGGGAATCGGTGAAGTAAGCGGGGACGGTGATGACGGCCTCGGTGACGGGGGCGCCCAGGTAAGCCTCGGCGTCGGCCTTCAGCTTCTGCAGAATCATGGCGCTGATCTCCTGGGGGGTGTAGGCCTTGCCGTCCACGGTGACCTTGTGGTCGGAGCCCATCTCACGCTTGATGGAAGAGATGGTGCGGTCAGGGTTGGTGATGGCCTGGCGCTTTGCCACCTGGCCCACCATGCGCTCGCCGGTCTTGGAGAATGCCACCACAGAGGGGGTGGTGCGGTTGCCCTCGGCGTTGGGGATGACAACAGCCTCGCCGCCTTCCATCACGGCGACGCAGGAATTGGTAGTACCAAGATCGATACCGATAACTTTAGACATAATTCATTTCCTCCTAAAGACTATATATAAAACTATGATAAACTGGGTAAAAGCGGCACGGCCGCAGGATCAGTTGGCTACCTGGACAATGGCGTGGCGGATGATCTTGTCCCCCATGCGGAAGCCCGCCTGGAAGACCTGTGCCACCTGGTTTTCGCCGAAGTTCTCATCTTCGATGTGCATCACGGCGTTATGGAGCTCCGGGTCGAAGCTTGCGCCCCGGGCCTCGATCTCTTCCACGCCCAGGGACTTCAGGATCTCCTTGTACTGGCTGAAGATCATCTCAAGGCCCTTTTTGTGGGGAGAATCCTCGCCGCCCTCGCTGAGGGCCGCCCGCTCCAGGTTGTCGTAAACTGTCAGGAAGGCCTTGATGGTGTCCGCTTTGGCGTCCTGGTAGATGCCGTCCTTTTCCTTTGCGGTGCGCTTGCGGTAGTTGTCATATTCGGCGGTAAGCCGGACGAACTGGTCCTTTACGGATTCCAGCTGCTTGACAGCCAGTTCCATCTGCTCCGCCTGCTCCCGGGTGAAGGTGATGCCCTTCTTTTTCTTCTTTTCCGGCTCGGGGGTTTCCTCCGGCTTGGGTTCGGTGACGGGCTCTTCCGCCTCCGGGATCTCTTCGCCGGTGGGCTGCTTGGTTTCTTCGCTCATGATTCAGCGTCCTCCTTGGGGGGTAAATTTCCGAACAGCCGCGTCATTCCCTCGGCAAAGCCGGAGAGCCGTGCGGCCACAGTTGCATAATCCATACGGGTGGGGCCCACCACGCCGATGAGGCCCCGCATATCTTCGCCGATGTCGTAGCTGGCCACCACCACGCTGGTGTCTTTCAGCGCCTCGCTGACGTTTTCCGGCCCGATGAGGATCTTCATGGGGCCTTCCTCCGGCATGGGGAGGCTTTCCTTGCTGTCTGAAAGGAAGCTGATGAGCTGGTGGGCCTTGTCGGCGTCCCGGAATTCCGGAAGCTTCAAAAGCTGGCTGGCTCCGGTGGTGATGATCTCTCCCTGGCTGGCGCTGTCCAGCGTGTCCACGGCATAGGCCACGGTCTGGCTGAGAAACAGGAAGAGCTGAGGGGGGATCTGGTCCGCCACGGACATGAGGCGGAGGTTCATCTCATCGGTGGAGATGTTGGTGAAATGTGTATTCAGCAGATTCACAAGGTTGGGAAGCTGCTCCCGCTCAACCCGGAGCTGCAGCGTTAAAAGCTGGCTTTTCACCCGGTTGTTGCCCATCATCATTACCACGATGCAGCGGTCCTCATCCACGGGAAGGAGGTCAAACCGCCGGGCGGTGATCTTCTTTTTCCGGGTGGCCGCCATGTAGGTGGGGTAATTGACGAAGGACGAAACCGCCTTGCCCGCCTGGGAGATCAGCCGGTCCAGCTCGTCCATGCGGAGCTGGAGGGATTCGTTGATCTGGGCCGTCTCGGCCATGGAGAGCTTCTGGCGCTCCATCAGCTCGTTGACGTAGAGCCGGTAACCCTTCGGGGAGGGCACCCGGCCGGCGGAGGTGTGGGGCTGCTCCAGGTATCCAAGCTCCGTCAGGTCCGCCAACTCGTTGCGGATGGTGGCGGAGCTGACCGAACCGCTCATTTCGGCGGCGATGGCCTTGGAACCCACCGGCTCGGCGGTGCGGATGTGGTCTTCCACCACGACCTTTAAGATCTGCCGTTTCCGCTCGGTCAATTCCACACCGTCACCCCTTTGCTTAAAAATTTGCGGTTTAGCACTCACTTCCCCGGAGTGCTAACGTGAGTTTACCACCGCCTCCTGCCCTTGTCAACAGGTTGGGCTTAAACAATTTGTGAACAAACGGGGAAGGAATTTTGAACGGTGGGAAGGAGAAAAAGCGGGACGGCCTTTTGACCGTCCCGCAGGAGTATTTGAAGGGGCTTATCAGCGGAGCTTTTGCTTTGCCACCAGGCCCGCCCGGCTCAGAATAGGCAGCAGGGCGGACAGCAGCGCTGCCAGCAGCAGCGTCTGGACGGGGAGCATGATGAGGTTCTTGATGGCGCTGCCGGCAGCGGTCACATAGAAGGCCTTACCGCTGAGAATGGCCATCCACAGCGCTCCCAGCACCACATTTTGGATGTTGGTCAGGAGCTTGGCGAAAAATACCCGGCGGAGGGTGATTTTCTGGCGGTAGAAGAAGAGGGCATAGATGAACACGCCCAGCATGGTAGTGAGGGTATAGCCGGGGAAGAAGGGATATCCTCCGCCGCCGGTGAGGAAGAAGCTGAGAATATCCTCCGCGAAGCCGAACAGCAGTCCCAGCACCGGGCCGCACACCATGGCGCACACGCTCCGGGCCAGGAAGCCCCAGGTGATCTTCGCTCCGCCGAACAATGGCACGGAGGGAATGTGGGAGAGGATGATGCACATGGCGATCATCAGCGCCGCGAAGGCCAGCTTTTTCAGGTCGCGCAGCTCCTTTGCCGCATCGCGCCAGAAGGCGCGGGAGAAGGGGTGGGGATAGATGGTCATAAAAAATACCTCCCTGTATTTCGGCAGTCCGGTACCGGAACGCCGCACAGAGAGGGAATGCGCAATCCATGCGGCAGCGGGATGCGGAAGGCGCACTGCAGGGGGAAAAATCCCCATTTCGTCCGGAAAACAACTCCCCGTTTTTCCGGCACTATTTCACACGCGCCATCCTACTCTGCCTGATTGAAATTATCATAACCCGCAGGAGCGGAAAAGGCAATAGAAAATTCGCCCTTTCCTCCGGTGGAATGGAAAAAATTTTTCCGCCCCGCCGGATTTGAAGGACAGGTAAGGGGAAGACCTTGACAGGGCAGCGGTTTTTGTGTATTTTTCATTATAGATAATGATCGTCCCGGCGGCATCTCCGCCGGGACAAGAGACAAAGGAGAAAGAACCATGAAAAAGGGAAACATCCGGGCGCTGCTGCCCATCGGCGTATTTTTGGTGATCTATCTGGGCCTTGGCATCCTCTTCGAATATGGGATGAAGATCCCCATGGGATTTTACAATATCCCCATCGTGGTGGCCTTCCTGGTGGCGCTGCTGGTGGCCTGCTTCCAGAATCCCAAGCTGAAGTTTGACGAAAAGCTGGAGCTTATGGGCCGCAGCGTGGGCGACAAGAATATCATCACCATGATCCTCATCTTTATGGAGGCAGGTATCTTCGTGGGTGTTGTGGGCCGCTCCAGCGCGGAGAGCGTGGCCTACTTCCTGCTCTCCCTGATCCCGGCCCGCTTTGCCGTGGCGGTGATCTTTGTGGTCAGCGCCTTTGTCTCCACCGCTATGGGCACGTCTGTGGGCACCATCACCCTGATTACCCCCATCGCCGTGGCGGTCTCCGCCACCTCCGGCTTCAGCCTGCCTCTTTGCATCGGCTCCGTCATGGGCGGCGCCATGTTCGGCGACAACCTCTCCTTCATCTCCGACACCACCATCGCCGCCTGCAACGGCCAGGGCTGCGCCATGAAGGACAAGTTCCGGGAAAACTTTGCCATCGCCCTGCCGGCGGCCATCGCCGCAGTGGTTCTGATCCTCTTCCTCTCCGCCGGCCATGACGTCAGCGGCATGGACATCCCCACTTATGACCTGATCCAGATCATCCCCTACGTGCTGGTGCTTATCGGCGGCGCCATCGGCGTCAACGTGTTCCTGGTGCTGCTGGTGGGTATCGCCTCCGGCGCGGTCATCATGCTCTCCACCGGGGCCACTGCCGCAACAGACCTCCTGGCCAGCATGGGCTCCGGCGCCGCCGGGATGTTTGAGACCACCATGGTGGCCATCCTGGTGTCCGCCATCTGCGGCCTGGTCCGGGAGTACGGCGGCTTCGACGCCCTGCTTTACGGCATCAAACGGGTTTTCCGGGGCAAAAAGGGCGGCCAGCTTGGCATGGGCCTGCTGGTGGGCGCCATGGATATCGCCACCGCCAACAACACGGTGGCCATCGTCATGGCCAACCCCATCGCCCGGGAGATGGCCCAGGATTACGGCATCTCTCCCCGCAAATCCGCCTCCATTCTGGATACCTTCTCCTGCGTGTTCCAGGGCGTCATCCCCTACGGTGCCCAGATGCTGGTGGCCATCACCGCCGCCACGGAGCTGGGCCACAGCATTTCCGCCTTTGACATCATGCCCTGCCTGTTCTACCCCTATCTGCTGTTGGTCAGCTCCCTGGTGTTCATCTTTGTGATCCCCGAGCGAAAGCAATAAGCGTTTTTCCTGCGGCCCGTGGAAGCGGGCCGCGTTTTTACAAGAGGGCCTGCAGAGCATACCGGCGGGCTCCTGACCAACAGGCCATAGGCCGGAAGGGGGGGATTCCATGAAGCGAAAAGAGCGGGTTGCCTTCGGTGCTGCCGGACTGGTTATCGCCCTGGCCGCCTGCCTGATGGGGCGCACTGTCTGGGCCATCGGGCGGCCGGGGGCGGGGTATCATCCCTACACCGTTGCCAGCGTGATGGTGGAGCTGTTCTTTTTAATGATGTCCTCGGCGGTATACATGGGCGTGGTGCGGGGCGGCCGCTCCAAGCGGCTGTTCCAGACCCTTTTTTTGTGGATGCTGGCCCTTGCCGGCATTGGTATGCTGGGAGATATCTTCGCCTGGGGCGTGGGACTGGAGGACTTCTTCTGGTACGGCGCCGCCGGCGCCCTGGGCAGCTTCCTGCGGGACGCCATGGGCTTTCCGCTGCTGGTGGTCTACAGCATTTACCTTTTGAGCTATGTGAAAAACGACGCCGAGGAACTGGTGGGCTACGGATGGCTGGTCAGCGGACTGTGCGCCGACGGGTTGTTCCTGGTCCTCATCGACCAGGTTACCTCCCGCAGCGAAACGTCGCCCTGGTTTCTCTGGGACTATCCCTGGCTGTTTTTCTTCTTCTTGGCGGTGCCTATGGCGGTGAACATCGGCATTATCTACTCCTTCCGCACCATGCTCACCAACCGAAAGGCCATCACCTTTATTTTCTACGAGCTGCTGGTGCTGGGCACCGTGATGGTGGATATTTTGCTGGTGGAGGCCACCTTTGCTTACTCCGTGGCGGCTTTCTCCATGATTTTGATCTATGTCAGTGTCCAGATCGAGTATGAAAAGCAGCAGGAGGAACGGCTGCTCCAGCAGCGTATCTCCATCATGCTCAGCCAGATCCAGCCCCATTTCCTCTACAATGTCCTCACCAGCATCCGCGCCCTGTGCCGTATTGATCCCGCGAAGGCGGAAACCGCCCTGGTGGAATTTACCAGTTACCTGCGGGGCAACCTCAACTCCTTGAAGGATGAGCGCTGCATTCCCTTCTCCCAGGAGCTGGAGCATACCCGCCATTATACGGAGCTGGAAAAGATGCGCTACGGAAATGACCTGAAGGTGGTGTTCCAGACCCCCGTCACCGCCTTTTCCCTTCCCACGCTGACCCTGGAACCCATTGTGGAAAACGCCGTGCGCCACGGCGTCATGCAGCGGGAAAACGGCGGCACCGTCACCATCCGCACCGGGGAGGAGCGCTCCCGCTACCTTGTGGTCATCACCGATGACGGCGTGGGCTTTGATCCCGGTACGCTGCTCCGCCTGGGGCGGGAGCACGTGGGACTGATGAACGTGCGGGAACGGCTCACCGCCATGTGCGGCGGCGAGCTGGAGATCCGCTCCACCCCCGGCCAGGGGACCGAGGTGGTCATTTCCATTCCCAAATAAGGAGGAGATCTGTATGAAGTATTGTTTCCTGGCGGTGGATGATGAATCCCTGGCCCTGGCGGACCTGGCCAACGCCCTGTCCCAGGCGGAGCCGGAGGCGGAGATTTGCGCCTTTACCTCCCCTCTCCAGGCCCTTGAGGCGGTGCGGCAGGGAGGTATCCGGCCCAACGTTGCCTTTTTGGATATCCAGATGCGGCGCTGGACAGGGCTGCAGCTTGCGGCGGAGCTGAAGCAGATCCTGCCCACCCTGGAGATCATCTTCGTCACTGCCTACCCCCAGTACGCCCTGGAATCCTATTCCCTCCACGCGAGGGGATACCTGTTGAAGCCCGTTACCGCCCAGGCCATCCGTGAGGAGCTGGAGCTCATCACCGGCACGCACTTTACCCCTGACCAGACCAAGCCATTGCAGGTAAGCTGCTTTGGCAACTTTGAGGTGTTCTGCGGCGGGAAGCCCCTGAAATTCTCCCGCGCCAAGTCCAAGGAGCTGTTTGCCTATCTCATCTACCGCAACGGCGCCACCTGCTCCATCAAGGAGATCGCGGCGGTGCTCTTTGAGGACCGGGAATATGACAGCGCCCTGAAAAACCAGACGGAAACCTTCAAATCCGACCTGATGAAGGCCCTGCGGGCGGTGAACTGCGAAAGTGCCGTCATCAAGGGACGGAACTGCCTGAGCGTGGACCTGGAAAAGGTGGACTGCGATTATTACCGCTTCCTGGAGGGGGAAGCGGTGGCCGTCAACGCCTTCACCGGGGAGTTCATGACCCAGTACAGTTGGGCAGAGCTGACAGCGGCCGCCCTAAGCCGCAAGATTACATGACATGTCATGCAAAAATGACAGAAAATACCCTCGGAAATCCGTAAAATATGCATAATGGATTTGTTGTCCTTTCGTTGTCCTCCCTGTGATATCATAGAGTTATAGCATCCACACATTGGACACTGTGTCAAGGAGGAAAGATTATGGAAGAGAAAAATCTGCAAGTTGAAGAAGGCGCCCTTAAGGTAACAAAGCTTACCCTGTACGAGGCAATGGCCATCATCGTCGGCGCCAACATCGGCTCCGGCATCCTGGGCCTTGCATATTCGTCCCGTAAGGCCGGCTGGCCCATTCTGGTTTTGTGGCTGGTGGTGGCCGGCGTGTTCACCACCTTCTCCATGCTGTATGTGGCGGAGACGGCCCTGCGCACCAGGAAGCCGCTGCAGCTGCCCGGCCTTGCCGAGCGGTATGTAGGCAAGCTGGGTGCGGTACTCGTCTTTATCTCCGTCTGCGCAAACTCCATCGGCTGCATGGTGGCTTATACCACCGGCTCCGGCAACATCCTGTGCACGCTGCTGGGCCTTCCCAACTGGGCGGGCAGCCTGCTGTTCACCGTTCCCTGCGTCCTGGTCGTTTGGCTGGGCCTGAAGGCCACCGGTATGTGGGAGAAGTTCATCTCCTCCGGCATGGTGGTTCTGCTGGCCGTGATCGTCCTGGCCTCCTTCCTCTCCGGCAAAGCTGATGTCTCCCGCGCCATGTATGCCGACTGGACCTATGCCGTGCCGCTGCTGAGCAGCGCCATCTTCTGCTATATCGCCCAGTACGCCGTGCCCGAGCTGGCCCGCGGTATGCGCCACACCCCCAAGAAGCTGCCCGTCGCCATCATGGGCGGTATGTTTATCACCGGCCTGTTGCTGGCCGTTGTTCCCCTGGCCGTTCTGGCCCTCACCGGCGCTGACAATGTCACGCAGGTCGCTACCCTGGCCTGGGGCCAGGCCCTTGGTACCTGGGCGCTGTACACCGCCAACATCTTCGCCCTGTGCGCCATGATGACCTCCTACTGGGCCGTGGGCGGCTCCATGCTTACCAACATCGTGGATATGTTCAAGCTGAAGGACGAGCATGACAAGAAGACCCGCATCATCGCCATCGTCTGCACCGTGCTGCCTCCCTTTATCCTGGCTTACGGCGGCTTCGTCAGCTTCGTGGACGCCATCGGCTGGGCCGGTACCTTTGGCGGTGTGATCATGTCCATCATCCCCGTCCTGATGGTCAACAAGGCCCGTAAGGAAGGCGACATCGAGCCCGAATGGAAGTGCGGCTGGTATGCCCATCCCGCCATCCAGGGTGCCATCATCGTCATCTTCGCCCTGGCTGCCATCTACTTCATCTGCTCCATGGTGGGCATCCTGCCCGCAGGCTGGTAATACGGGGAAAGGAAAGGGATCATGATGAGAGTTATCCCGAAGGATAAGGTTATTTTCCATTTCAACACCACCAACCAGGCAAACTACACCGTTGCCGATGGGGAGGTGTTCTGGGTGGAGGCTGATGACTGCTACTCCGGCCAGATTACCGACGCCTCCGTCAAGCGCCCTGATATCGACATCAGCATCATGGACTGCGCTGTTGGCCCCATCAACGTGGAGGGTGCCCACCCCGGCGATACCCTCTGTGTGGAGGTGCTGGCCATCGACCTGGCGGACCACGGCATCATGGTCACCAACTGTGGCCTGGGCGTGCTGGGAGACCGGATCACCGAGCCGGACACCAAGATCATCCCTGTTCACGACGGGTTTGCCCACTTCTCCGACACCATTAAAATCCCCCTCACTCCCATGATTGGCGTGATGGGTGTGGCTCCCAAGTCCGGCGAGATCCATTGTGCCGTGCCTGATGACCACGGCGCCAATATGGATACCAAGCTGGTCAAGGTGGGCTCCCGGGTCTACTTCCCTGTGGGACAGGAGGGCGCGGGCTTGGCTGTGGGCGATATGCACGCATGCATGGGCGACGGCGAGCTCTCCGGCACCGGCATCGAGATCGCCGGCCGGATGTGCCTGAAGGTCACCGTTTACCGTGACCGGCCCATTGAGCGGCCTGTCATCGAGACCTTTGACGGCATCTACTTCCTGGCCTCCCGTCCCACGCTGGACGAGAGCATCAAGGTGGCCACCGCCGATGTGGTGGAGTTCCTGATGAAGAAGCTGAACCTCAGCTTCCCTGATGCCTACCGCCTTATGAGCGCCACCTGCGACGCTCAGATCTGCGAGGTGGTGGATGACAACGTCACCGTCCGCCTCCATTGTCCCAAGTTCGATACCCGCATCCAGACGCTGTGATGTAAGCAGCCATTCGGTATACTCTTCCGATCCGCCCCGAAGCGCCGCAAGACGCTTCGGGGCGGATCCCTTCGGACCATGAGAGAAATTCATGAAAAAAGAAGCGGCCGTTCCTATACTTCATCACTTATGAAAATAAACGCAAGATTTGACCTTTGTTGCGCAAATTTAGCGGTTCCTTTTTCCGTAAACGGGGTATATAATAACCAAGCTGTCTGGCCTACAGACAGGGAATGGAGGAAGGAATAATATGAAAGAATCGAAAAAGAAACTCTCCCTGACGGTGAAGATCTTCATCAGCCTGGTGCTGGGTGTGATCGCGGGTGTTGCCCTGCAGGGAAACGCGGAATTCGCCGTAAATTACATCAAGCCTTTCGGCACCATTTACCTCAACCTCATCAAGATGGTGGTGGTACCTGTGGTGCTGCTCTCCATCATCCAGGGCATCGTTTCGCTGCAGGATATACGGAAGGTGGGGTCCATCGGTGTGCGCACCGTGGGCTTTTACATGATCACCACCGCCCTGGCCGTCACGCTGGGACTGCTGTTTGCAAACCTGCTGCAGGTGGGAGCAGGCTATACCCTGACCGGTGAGGCGCTGTCTTACGAGGCCAAGGAAGCCCCCAGCTTTATCGACACCATCGTTAATATCTTCCCCTCCAACTTCTTTGCTCCCCTGGCAAACGCCAATATGCTTCAGGTCATCGTCATCGCTCTTTTCTTTGGCTTTGGCATCATTCTGGCGGGGGAAAAGGGTAAGACCGCCCAGACTGTGGTGGATAGCTTTGCCGAGGTCAGCTTCAAGGTCATGGGAATGATCATCCAGCTTTCCACCATCGGTGTGTTCGCCCTGATCTGCCCCGTGGTGGCACAAAACGGTCCCGCCGTGCTGCTGCCGCTGCTGAAGGTTATTCTGGTTGCCTATGTGGGCTACCTTTTCCATATGGTGTTGGTGTATTCCTCCGCTGTCCGGGCCTTTGCGGGTATGAGCCCCCTGACCTTCTTCCGGGAAATGAGCCGCCCCATACTCTTTGCCTTCTCCAGTGCAAGCAGCGTGGGTACCCTGCCGTTTAACATGGAGGCCACCGGGAAGCTGGGCGCCCGCAGAGAAGTCGCCAGCTTCGTTCTGCCCCTGGGTTCCACCATCAACATGGACGGTACCGCCATCTATCAGGGCGTGTGCGCCATCTTCATCGCCCAGATCTTCGGGATTGATTTGAACCTGACCCAGCAGCTCACGATTATCCTCACCGCCACCCTTGCCTCCATCGGCACCGCCGGCGTCCCCGGCTCCGGCATGATTATGCTGGCCATGGTGTTGGAGAGCGTGGGCCTGCCTGTGGAGGGCATCGCCCTGGTGGCCGGTATTGACCGCATCCTGGACATGGGCCGCACCGTGGTGAATATCACCGGCGATGCCGCCTGCACCATCTGCGTGGATGCTTGGGACCGGAAGCGGGAAGCGCGGAAGCACTAACTGCGCGAAAAATCAGAGGGACGGACTCCGCCGCCC
>JAEDEN010000148.1 GCA_016293265.1 Oscillospiraceae bacterium
CCACCGGGTCCGCGGTGAGGGAGACGCGGATGGTGTCCCCGATCCCCTCGCTGAGGAGGGTGCCGATGCCCACGGCGGACTGAATGGTGCCGTTCCAGGCGGTGCCCGTCTCGGTCACGCCCAGATGCAGGGGATAATCAAAGCACTCAGATGCCATACGGTAGCTCTCAATGGTCAGGGGCACGGAGGAGGACTTCATGGACAGGCAGATATCGTCAAAGCCGAATTTGTTCAGCAGCGCCGCATGTCCCCGGGCGCTCTCCACCATGGCCTCCGGGCAGGGGTGGCCGTACTTTTCCAGCAGCCGCTGTTCCAGACTGCCCGCGTTGACGCCGATGCGGATGGGAATATTTCTGGCCCGGCAGGCCTCTGCCACGGCCTTCACCTTCTCCTCAGAGCCGATGTTGCCGGGGTTGATGCGGATCTTGTCAATGCCCCGCTCCGCGCAGATCAGGGCAAGCCTGTAGTCAAAATGGATGTCCGCCACAAGCGGGATATCCACCTGCTCCTTGATGGCGGAGATGGCCTCGGCGGAGCGCTGATCCGGCACCGCAAGGCGCACGATCTCGCAGCCTGCCGCCCGGAGGCGCTTAATTTGGGCGACGGTGGCCTCCACATCCCAGGTTTTCGTATTGCACATGGACTGGACCGTGACGGCGGCTCCGCCGCCGATCTCCAGTCCGCCCACTTTTATCTTTTTCGTATTTTTTCTTTCCATTATCCTGTCACGATCCTGATGATATCATTGAGCATCACAAAGGCCATCAGTGCCAGCAGCAAAATCATGCCGCCGGCGTGGATATAGCCCTCGTACTTGGGGTTGAGTTTTTTTCTTGTCGCGGTCTCGATCACCCAGGTGACCAGCAGCAAAAACACTCTGCCGCCGTCCAGGGCGGGAATGGGCAGCATGTTCATCACCGCCAGGTTCACCGCGATAAAGGCGCCGAAATAGAAGATACTGTACAGGGCGTCGGCCACAGAGGCGGCCTGCTGGCCGGTCTCCGCCATCATATCCACAATGCCCACCGGGCCGGACAGATCCTTCACGCCCACATTGCCGCTGACCAGCTCCCGCAGACCCATCCAGACCATGCGGGCAAACTCCAGGCAGGTATACCAGGCGTTTTTCAGCTTTGCGCCCAGGGTGGCCTCGTCATAGCCGAAGTAGAAGCCGTACATCTTGTTCTCCTGGCCCTCGTATTCAATGGGCACCATGTGGAAATCTTCCAGCTTCACCTTTTTCCCGTCCCGGATGACCACGATATCGTAGTTTCCGTCCCCCTTGGAGAGAAATTCCGACACGTTGTAATACTGGTACACCCGTTTGCCGTCGATGCTGTAAAACCGGTCCCCCTGCTGCAGGCCCTGTGCGCTTTCATAGGGGCAGCCCTCCATAAATTCCGTCAGCACCGGGGCGCGGAAGGCGGCGGCATTGGCATAGAGGATCAGGACGATCACAAAGCCCAGCAGAAAATTCATAAAGGAACCTGCCGCCAGGATGATGACCCGCTTCCAGGCCGCCTGATTGGTAAAGGCTCTGGGGTCCTCGGAGCTCTCGTCCTCCCCGGCCATGGCGCAGAAGCCGCCGAAGGGGATGCAGCGCAGGGAGTATTCCGTCTCCCCCTTTTTCCTTTTGAAGATGGCCGGGCCCATGCCGATGGCAAACTCCTCCACCCGCACGCCGCAGGCCTTGGCCGCGGCGAAATGGCCCAGCTCATGGACGGCGATCAGCACGCCGAACAGTAAAATTGCGATGATAATGTATAAAACGGTCATTTCCTGTATTGCTCCAAAACATAGGCTCTGGCGGCGGCGTCCGCCTCCAGAATGGTATCCAAATCGGGGCTTTGCACCACGCCCACCTTCTCGATAGCCCCGGCGGCGGCGTCATAGATCCGGTTGTAGCCCAGCTCATGGCGCAGGAACATGCCCACGGCCACCTCGTTTGCCGCGCTCATCACGCAGGGGGCGGTGCCGCCGGTGCGGGCAGCGTCCATGGCCAGCTTCAGGCAGGGGGTCTTTTCAAAGTCGGGGGCTTCAAAAGTCAGATCCTTCAGTTTGGTAAAGTCCAGCCGCTGGAACATGGATTCCTGCCGCTCCGGGTAGGTCAGGGCCAGCTGGATGGGCAGGCCCATGTCGGGCACGCCCAGCTGGGCGATCACCGTGCCGTCAACCAGCTCCACCATAGAGTGGATGACGCTCTGGGGGTGGATGACCACCTGAATGTCGTCCGGCGTCACAGCAAAAAGATGCATGGCCTCGATAAATTCCAGGCCCTTGTTCATCATGGTGGCGCTGT
>JAEDEN010000149.1 GCA_016293265.1 Oscillospiraceae bacterium
CCCCAGGTCACAAGCCAGCGGTAAAAGGCGTAGGAGGTGTCCTTCACGCCCCGCCACTCCCGGCGGGCAAAGATGTTGGTGCCCTCGATGTAGCGCTGGCCGATGTAGTGGCAGTCCTCGTCGCCCTTCAGAAAATGCTTGAGGGAGCCGTACTGCTCCTTGATGCTTACTTTTCTTTTCCACATAACAGGCTCTCCCCTTTCTCACTTTCCCGCCTGGATGCGCTTGATCTCCAGGGACTCCACAAAGGCCTGGAAACGGGTGCGCAGCTGACCGGCGGCGGCGATGGTGTAATCCCGCTCGATCTGGCAGACGGGCAGGGTTTCCGGCAGGGCGAAGCCCTCCTGCATCCACATGGCCGCCTGGGCCCGCTCATAGCCCCAGTATTCGCAGAACTTCATATTCTGCAGAATGACGCCCTCCGCGCCGTAGGCCTTGGCCAGGTCGAAGAGGAACTGCTTGCGCCCCACAATGGCCTCCGGCCCCATGGTGCGGGGACACTGGTTATGGTACAGATAGCTGTCGGCAATGGACTGGAGGATGTCCTTGCCCTCCTCCAGAACGATCTCCTCCCGGCCGGGGATGGAGCCGAAGCAGTACCGGTCCGCCACCACGAAAGCGCCGCAGCTCTCCAGCAGCCGGGTAAACTCCGGGTCGTCGATCTCGGACCCGGCCACCATCACTCTGGCCCGGTAGAAGGGCTTGGGGTCCGGCTCACGCTGGAGGATCTCCTCCAGGGTCTCCCGCAGGTAGGGCAGGATCAGCTCCTTGGGGCAGGTCAGGCTCACCAGCTGGATCACATGGAATTCATAGCCGGTGATGGGTGGGTTTTCCTGTTTTCTCAGCTCACCGATCCGGCTGATGATGCGGCAGACCTCGTTGTGCCGCTCCACCGCCGCTCTCAGCTTCTCCTGGCTGAAATCCACGCCGTAGACGCGGCTCAGGGGCTCGATGATCTTCTTTTCGATCTGCCGCCGGAAATAGCCCGCGTGCCAGTCGGACTTTTTCAGGGGCATGTCAATGTAGCTGACGAAAAACTTCTCCTTGGGGATGAGCTTGCAGTATTCGAAATACTGCTCGGTGCGGTTCATGGTGGTGCAGCACTCCTGGCCCAGCAGCGCGTCGATAAAATTATAACCGCCCTCAAAGGCCCGCTCCAGAATACTCTTGGAATAGGGACAGGAGCGGTTGGTCATGTAATAGGTGGCAAGGTCGGGACTGGTGCAGCGCGGAGCCCTGAGCCGGATGCCGAAGCAGCCCTCCACATCCAGCAGGACTTCCGGGATATAAGAGCAGTTGTAGGCCAGGGCCAGCTTGCCCTGGGCGCAGGCTTGCTGAACAAGGGCGTTGTTGGCATCCTGCAGAAGGTCCTCAAAAAAGATAAGGTGCTTCAAGTCTCTCAATGCAGTGTTCCCCCCTATTTGTTTAATCTGTAACAATAATATGACCTGCACGCTTTTCAAGTCAAGCGTTTTCCGTCGTCTTAGGCAATATCTCCCTATTGGCTGAAAATGTCCCGCTGTTTTTGTGCACTTTTTTCATCTGACCCCGGTTTAATGGCCTTTGTTGTGTTTTACATTTTCTGGTTTCTTTTGTGTGTTTTGATAAATAATTTCCCCGTTATTTCAGGGATTAAATTTGTGTTTTAGTTATTTTATCTAAATGCTGTCCATACACTTTTCAAGGAAGTGTCATCACCCGCTTTTTTGGCTTACATTTGCTGGTAAATTTTTTGTATATTTTGCCGGAGAACCCGTATTTCCGCCGATACATTTCAGTGAATCATACGAACCTGGGCATTTTGCCCGAAAATCCATTTTTCATGCCTTGCTAAAATGCCATTTATAGTCTAAAATGTACAAACACAGAGGCAAATAAACTTAAGGGAGACTAATTTTATGGAAAAAATCATTTGGTTGACACCCGTGCTTGCGTTGATCGCGCTGCTGTTCGCCGCCTATAAGGCGCACTATGTATCCAAGGCCGCGCCGGGAAACGCCAGAATGCAGGAGATCGCCTCCGCCATCGCCGAAGGGGCCAACGCTTTTCTCATGTCCGAGTATAAGATCCTCGCCATATTCATTGTGGTACTTTTTGTGTTGATCGCCGTATTCATTAACATTGGCACGGCGGTCTGTTTCATTGTAGGCGCATTGTTCTCCATCGCCGCCGGCTTCTGCGGGATGAAGGTGGCCACCAAAGCCAATGTGCGCACCGCCAACGCCGCCATGGAGAGCGGCATGAACAAGGCCCTGTCCATCGCCTTCTCCGGCGGCTCGGT
>JAEDEN010000150.1 GCA_016293265.1 Oscillospiraceae bacterium
TTTTCCACGGTCAGGTTCTTCCACTCGATGATGCCCTCCAGCCGGTCTCTCAGGGTGTCCCAGTGGAGCAGGTCGCCCATGCGGATGGTCTTTTTCATATACTTGTCCGCATAGACCGGGGAGATGCCCCGGCGGGTGGAGCCGAACTTCTTGTCGCCCAGGCGGTCCTCTTCCAGACCGTCCAGCAGCTTGTGATAGGGCATGCAGATGGTGGCCCGGTCGCTGATCTTCAGGTGCTCGGGGCTGATCTCAATGCCGCCCTCCCGCAGGCGCTGTGCCTCGCCGTAGAGATGCTCAAGATCGATGACGATGCCGGGACCCAGAACGTTTACCGTCTCGTCCCGAAGAATGCCGGAGGGCATAAGATTCAAAACGAATTTGCCTTTTTCATTCACCACGGTGTGTCCGGCGTTGTTGCCGCCCTGATAGCGGACAACGACATCGTACTTCTCGCTGAGCAGGTCCACCATGCGGCCCTTGCCCTCGTCGCCCCAGTTTGTACCTACGATAGATGTTAACATGGCTCTTCTCGCTTTCTTTATCTTATACTTTTACCTCGGCCTTGAAGCCGATGTATTCACTGTACTTTTCCAGTACCGGGTCTACACTTTCGCGCAGGAACTTTTCGCACTGATACTCCGCCATGCCGGTGAAGGTGGCGGGGTCGGTGAGCTCGGCAAGCTCCTCTCTGGTAAGGCCGAAGCTCTCGTCCTGCATGACCCGCTCCAGCAGGTCGTTATCCTTGCCGTAGAGCTTCACCTGCTCGGCGGCGGCCACGGAGTGGCGGCGGATGGCCTCGTGGAGGGCCTGCCGGTCGCCGCCCTTGTTCTTCACGCAGTACATCAGAATGTTTTCCGTGGCCATAAAGGGCAGCTCCGCGTCAAGATGCTTTTTGATGACGGCGGGATAGACCTTCATGCCGCTGACGATGTTGATATACAGGTTCAAAATGCCGTCCACGGCCAGGAAGGCCTCCGGGATGCAGAGACGGCGGTTGGCCGAGTCGTCCAGCGTCCGCTCGAACCACTGGGCGGAGGCAGTGAGGGCCGCGTTCTGCACGTCGCAGATCACATAGCGGGACAGGGAGGCAATGCGCTCGGAGCGCATGGGGTTTCTCTTATAGGCCATGGCGGAGGAGCCGATCTGCTTTGCCTCAAAGGGCTCGTCCACTTCCTTCAGATGGCTCATCAGCCGGATGTCGCTGGAGAATTTGGAAGCGCTCTGGGCGATGCCGCTGAGCACCTGAAGCACGGCGAAGTCCGCCTTGCGGGTGTAGGTCTGGCCGCTGACCTTCTGGCACTTGTCCATGCCCATCTTGGCGGCGATCTTCTCCTCCAGCAGCTCCACCTTTGCCTTGTCCCCGTCAAAGAGCTCCAGGAAGCTGGCGCCGGTGCCGGTGGTACCCTTGCAGCCCAGAAGCCGCAGGTTTTCCAGCTGGAAGTCCAGCTGCTCAATGTCGAAAAGCAGGTCGTTGAGCCAGAGGCAGGCCCGCTTGCCGATGGTGGTGGGCTGGGCGGCCTGGAAATGGGTATAGGCCAGGGTGGGCAGGGCCTTGTACTTCTCCGCAAAGTCACGGAGAGCGGCCACGGCGTTTACCAGGAGCTTGCGCACCAGCAGCAGGCCGTCCCGCATCTGCAGAATGTCGGTGTTGTCACCCACATAGCAGGAGGTAGCGCCCAGGTGGATAATGGGCTTTGCCTTGGGGCAGACCTCGCCGAAGGTGAGCACATGGGCCATCACGTCGTGCCGGACCTCGTGCTCGTGGGCTGCGGCGGATTCATAGTCGATGTTGTAAATGTTCTGGCGCATCTCCTGGATCTGCTCGTCGCTGATGGGGATGCCCAGCTCCTGCTCCGCCTCCGCCAGCGCGATCCACAGCTTGCGCCAGGTGGAAAACTTGTTGTTATCGGAAAACAGGCGCTTCATTTCATCGTCGGCATATCTGCCGCACAGGGGGTTCTGGTAAAATTCGTGCATGCTCGCTCTCTCCATAATTACCGTTATTTATATGTACTGATAGGACGGCGCTTATGCTCGCTGCGCCGGTGATATCCGTCGATGACGGCTTTATCCTTTTCGCTGACTCTGCCGTTAAGCAGAAAGTCGTCAATCGCCCGGTAGCTGACGCCCATCTCGGCCTCGTCGGTCTGTCCGTCGAACAATCCGGCGGAGGGGGCTTTGTCGATGATGCAGCGGGGCGCCTTGAGATATTCCAGAAATTCAAAGACTTCTGTGGCGGTCAGGTCGGAAATGGGGTTGAAGT
>JAEDEN010000151.1 GCA_016293265.1 Oscillospiraceae bacterium
ATGATCACCACCGCGCAGCCCGTGCGCTTCTGGATGCCGTCAATGAGCTCCACCGCTTTTTTACCGGCGGCGGGATCCAGATTGGCCAGAGGCTCGTCAAACAGCAAAACATCCACGCCGGAAACCATGACCCCTCCCAGAGCCACCCGCTGCTTCTGGCCGCCGGAAATCTCACAGGGGGCATGGGAAAGCACCCGGGTCACATCCACCATATCGGCAATCCGGGAAACCAGGTCCTTCATCTCCCCCTGCTCCATGCAGTCGTTTTCCAGGGCAAAGGCCATATCCTCCGCCACGGTCAGGCCGATGAACTGGCCGTCGGAATCCTGCAGGACGGTGCCCACCACCTTGGAAAGGTCAAACAGGCTCAGCTTGCCCGCGTCCCGGCCGCCTACGGTGAGCCTGCCCGTGGCCTTGCCCGGGTAGGAATTGGGAATCAGGCCGTTCATGCAGTGGGCCAGGGTGGACTTTCCGCAGCCGGAGGGTCCGGCAATCAGGACCTTCTCCCCCCGGGAGATGGTCAGATTGATGTTGTACAGCGTGGGCTCGGCCTGGGCGGTGTACTGAAAGCCGAAATCTTCAAAGGAAATCAGGGGTTCCAAGGCTGGGCCTCCTTTCGGGTTTTGTGATGGGGTAAAGGACGGGCTATTTTTCATAGTCCATCCTTTGCCCCACCGGAAAAGCGCGATTGCAGGACCCGGAGGGCCGGGTCCTGCACCAAAAGCGGTTTACTCCTTGGTCAGGCTGCCTGCCTTGGTCTTGGTGGCCGCGTAGGCAACGCACAGCAGGCTGCCCACGATGGCGGTGGTAACCGCGTTGGCAATGCCCGCTACCAGACCCTGGGCCAGCAGCTTATCCCAGGGCTCGCCCATCATGTACACATCCAGTACGGGCGCCACCAGGAACCAGCACAGCAGATGGCAGACCACCTGGCTGATGTTGAACTTGACCAGGCCCTTCTTGCCCATTTCCGCCTCGTCCATCTTGAGGAGCTTGGCGGCGAAGCCCATCAGCAGGCCGAACACGCCGGAAGCGATGACCCAGCTCCACCAGATGCCCCAGCCCGCGCTGAAGTCAATCAGGGCATGGCCGATGAGACCGATGAGGGCGCCGGCAATGGGGCCGTAGACCACAGCCATGAAGGCCAGCAGGCCGTACTGCACCGAAATGGTGGTGTTGGGCACCGGGCTGGGGATTGCCACATACCGGCCCAGCACAAAGAACAGCGCGGCGCCGATGCCGATGGCGACCATGGTTTTTACAGAAAATTTCTTCATGTTTCTACCTCCGTGAAATGATGTATTCAGAACCTTTGAAAGGTACTAAATCCGAAAGGGTTCCATCCGGATCCGCCAGGAGTTGCCGGTGCCGATGTTGTAGGCCCGGGCAAAGGAGCCCTGGTTGATGGCCACCGCCATGCAGTCCAGGCTGTTTACATAAGCCAGGGCCTCCCCGATGTACACATCCGCAAAGCTCCGGGCAAACTGGATGATGTTGCGGTATACGGTACGGGTATCGTTTTCAATGGTGATACTCAGCCGGTCTCCGTATTCTGCCCCGGTTTTTAGAAACAGCTCCCGGGGGATATTGGTCCAGAGGGAGCCGAAGCGTACATCCAGCACATCCACCGTGCCGCAGACCGCGGCGCCTTCCAGGTAGGGCTCCACCACAGGCAGTCTTACCAGGTCTTCCACCGGCAGCTCCGGCCCCACCTCCCCGAAGGAAATGACCCCCGCCGCCAGCCGGGCGCCGGTATAGGCGTAAACATCCCGGCCGTAGAAGGTGTAGCTTTCGCCGGAGTTGGGCAGGCGGTTTGTCTGCTCGTCGATCTCCCGCACCGCGGAAATGCCGTCCAGCCGCAGCACATGGGTCAGGGTACCGTTGTCCGGGGTGACAATGTATTTGCCGGAATGGGTCCTTGCCACCACGCTTTTCCGGTCGGTGCCCACGCCGGGGTCCACCACGGAGACAAACACCGTGTCATCCGGCCAGTAGGAAACGGTCTGGATCAGCCGGTAGCTGGCCTCCCAGATGGAGTAGGGGGTGATGTCGTGGGTCAGATCGTGCATTTTTAGGTCCGGATTTACGGAATAGGCAACGCCGTACATGGCGCTGACCGCCCCGTCCACCAGACCGAAATCGGACTGAAAAACAAGAGGTTTCATGGGCAACTCCTCCTTTTTGAGATTATCATATCGCGGGGAAGGAGAATTGTCAACGGAAAAGCCCAGCAACAAGCTGGGCTTTTCCATATA
>JAEDEN010000054.1 GCA_016293265.1 Oscillospiraceae bacterium
CGCCCTGACAGCTTGCTTAGAATACCAGATGCCTCCCCTTTTGTCAAGGGCTTTTTTGAAATTTCCCCAACTTTTTAATAACGGCCATCGTTTTTGCTAATCTTTGGTGAAGAGACGCGGGCGTTTTCCGCTGCCCGCGTCCCTTCGATCCTTATTTTCTGTGACAACCGCCGCAGCTGCCGCAATCACCCGAGCATTGTCCGCCCACTTTATGGTCCTTCCACACTGAACGGACAGCCAGGGCCACTACGGCCGTCAAGGCCAACAGGACGATCACATATCCGAAATATCCAGACATCCTTGCGCCCTCCCATCATTTCTCCGCGGCGGCCACAGAGTTCAGATGCCAGGACTTGCTCTCCCCGCCCTTACGGAACAGCAGACAGAGCACGCCGGCCAGCAGGGCCACAGCCACAACAGTACCAACGCCAAAGGCAGCCTCGCCGGTGACCAGGCCTCCTAACTGGAACACAATCATGGCGGCCGCATAGGCGAAGACACACATATAGCCGATGGCGGCCAGGGTCCACCTGGTGTTGTTCATCTCCCGCTTAATCGCGCCCATGGCGGCAAAGCAAGGGGCGCACAACAGGTTGAAAATCATGAAGCTGTAAGCGGTCATGGCACCGAAGTCCGCGCCCACCAGGGCCCAGATATCATGGCTGTCCTCCAGCAGGTCCGCCCCGCCGGCATACTGGTACAAAACGCCGAAGGTATTAACCACCTCTTCCTTGGCAATCAGGCCGGTAAGGGTGGCGACGGTGGCCTTCCAGGCCATATCGCCCGCCCAGCCCAAGGGCGCAAAGACCCAGGCGATGGCGTTGCCGATGGCGGCCAGCAGGGAGTCGTTGTTGTCCTCCACAGCCTGGAACACGCCCTCCGCGAAGCCGTAGCCCTGAAGGAACCAGAGGACGATGGAAGAGAGCAGGATAATAGTACCGGCCCGCTTGATGAAGGACCACCCCCGCTCCCAGGTGGCCCGGAGCACGTTGCCCATAGAGGGCAGGTGATAGGCAGGCAGCTCCATGACGAAGGGAGCGGGCTCGCCGGCAAAGGCTTTGAACTTCTTCAGTATGATGCCGGAGATGACCACGGCGGCGATGCCGATGAAGAAAGCGGAAGTAGCCACCAGGGGAGACTCTCCGAACACAGCGCCGGCAAAGAGGCCAATGATGGGCATCTTTGCACCGCAAGGGATGAAACAGGTGGTCATAATGGTCATCTTCCGGTCCCGGTCCTGCTCGATGGTGCGGGAGGCCATGACGCCAGGCACGCCGCAACCGGTGGCCACCAGCATGGGGATGAAGCTCTTGCCGGAAAGGCCGAAGCGGCGGAAGATGCGGTCCATGATAAAGGCAACCCGGGCCATGTAACCCACATCCTCCAAAACAGAGAGCAGGAAGAACAGCACCAGCATCTGCGGCACGAAGCCCAGTACCGCGCCAACACCGGCCACAATGCCGTCCATAATGAGGCCGTACAGCCAGCCGGAAACCCCCAGGGCGCTCAGAATGCCGTCAAACAGGGTGGGGACCCATTCTCCGAAGAGGACGTCGTTGGCCCAGTCCGTACCCATGGTGCCGATGGAGATGGCCCAGCCGCCCATGGCGATGGCGTAGATCAGGAACATAACCGCCGCGAAAATAGGCAGGGCCAGAATGCGGTTGGTAACGATCCGGTCGATCATATCAGAGGTGGTCAGGCTGCCCCGAGGCGCCTTCTTTTTCACGGCCTTGGAGGTAACGGAGCTGATGTAGGCATAGCGCTGGTTGGTGATGATGCTCTCGGCGTCATCGTCCAGCTCCTTTTCGCAGTCCGCAATATGGACCTCCAGATGCTCCGCCAGCTCCTTGTCCAGTTTCAGCTCCTCCAGGACCTTCCCGTCCCGTTCAAAGAGCTTGATGGCATACCAGCGGAGATAATCACCGTCCACCCTTCCTTGGATGGACTCCTCAATGTGGGCCAGGGCGTGCTCTACGCTGCCCGTGAACACATGGGGCAGCTCCCCCGCCTTGCGGCTCTGGGCCAAAAGGACCGCTTTCTCCGCGGCTTCCATGCCGCCCTCGCCCTTCAAAGCGCTCATTTCCACTACCTCACAGCCCAGGGCCTTCCCCAGCTTGGCAAGGTCAATGGTGTCGCCGTTCCTGCGGACCAGGTCCATCATGTTGACGGCCACCACCACCGGCAGGCCCAACTCGATGAGCTGGGTGGTGAGGTAGAGGTTCCGCTCGATGTTGGTGCCGTCCACGATGTTCAAAATAGCGTCGGGCTTTTCTCCCACCAGATAGTTCCGGGCCACCACTTCCTCCAGGGTGTAGGGGGACAGGGAGTAAATGCCGGGTAGGTCCTGGATCACGACATCCTTGTGCCCCTTCAGCTTGCCCTCCTTCTTTTCCACGGTGACACCGGGCCAGTTGCCCACATACTGATTGGAGCCGGTCAGGCTGTTGAACAGGGTGGTCTTGCCGCAGTTCGGGTTGCCGGCCAATGCGATCTTCATATCCTTCCTTTCTCCTTCCTTTGATGTTAGTTGAAGCTAACCAATATACTGAAAAACTGCGGCCCCTGCCGCTTCTTTTGCCTTTACCGCACCTCGATCATTTCGGCGTCCGCCTTCCGCACGGACAGCTCATAGCCACGGACGTTCAGTTCCATAGGGTCCCCCAAAGGGGCCACCTTGCGAACGTAGATCTCCACGCCCTTGGTGATGCCCATGTCCATGATGCGGCGCTTAACGGGCCCCTCCCCGTAGAGCTTGACCACCGTGATGGTTTCTCCCACCTTTGCGTCTTTCAGCGTTTTCATAAACCTTCCTCCTTAAATCATGATGCGGTTTGCCATGGTCCTGTCCAGGGCGATCCGGCTCTCTTTCACCTGCAGAATCAGATTTCCGGCGATCTCGCTGACCACCGTCACATCGCTGTCCACCACAAAACCCAGTTCCGCCAGATGTTGGCGCACCTCGTCCTTCCCTGTGATTTTGCGAACCGTCACCGTCTCGCCTGTTTTTGCCATTGTCAGCGGCATCATATAGACCCTTCCTCCCAGAGAATTAGTGATGTCTAACCAGTCTCCCAAAAAGCGAAGGTTAGATGCATCTAACCTTTTAACGGTCAGAGTTTAACGCGTCTAACCGGTTTTGTCAAGCCTCTTTACCAAAATTCTTTCCCATTTAGTTTGTTTTAGCTAACTTTATGGCAGAATCCGGACGGCGGAAAGATTGATTTGTGGAGATCCACGAAGCCTCGCCAGGCCCACCTTTTACCGGGAGCCGGAAGTCCTGCCCCATAAAAGGAAAAGCCGGCCAGTGTGGCCGGCTTGCGCTTGTATCCTTTTTACTGCCGCGCGCACTCGCCGGCAGTCCCTTTCAGAATGCCAAGGCCATGCTCCAACTGGTCCAGGATGCACTCCAGGCTCTCCCGCACCGCTTTGGGGCTGCCGGGCAGGTTGACGATCAAGGTGCTTCCCCGAATAACGGAAGCGCCCCGGCTCAGCATGGCCCGCCCGGTATAGCGCATGGAATAGGCACGGATCGCCTCGGCGATCCCAGGCGCGTTGCGGGTGGCGACGGCCATGGTGGCCTCCGGGGTGCAGTCGCGGGGGGAGAACCCGGTACCGCCGGTGGTCAGGATCAGGTCCACCTGCCTACGGTCCGCATAGTTAATCAGCTCCCGTTGGATCCTTTCCTGAACGTCCGGCAGGACCACCGCCTCCACCACCGTGTAGCCGCGGGATTTCAGCGCCTCCACGATGACAGGCCCGCTCTCATCCGCCCGCTCTCCCCGGTAGCCCTTGTCGCTCAGCGTGATCACCGCCGCCCGGAACCCCTGCTGCTCCACAGGGATCACAGTCATCACATCTCCGGCGGCGATCTTTCCGCCGCGGATGACCTCCGCGAACACACCCTCCCGGGGCATGATGCAATCGCCCATTTTCTTATAGATCTCGCAGTGGGAATGGCACTCCTTCCCGATCTGCGTCAACTCCAGCAGCACCTCGCCGCAGGAGAAGCGGGTCCCTACCGGCAGCGCCCGGAAGTCGATGCCGGACACCACCAGGTTCTCTCCGAAGGCCCCCGGCCTCACGCCGGCGCCTTTTTCATTGAATTCCTCGATCTTGTCAAAGGAAAGCAGGCTGACCTGCCGGTGCCAGGGACCGGCGTGGGCGTCATCCGCAAGGCCAAACTCAGCCCGAAGCTCCGCGGAGCCAACATCGTGCTTCTGGACGCCCCGTTTTTCGCTGATGCAAACAGCCTTTACAATTCCTTCCATACAAACCTCCAAATTGCACCCGATGCCATTTTCTCATTGAAGCAGCAGAATATCCCGCGGCGAAACGGAAACCGTGAAATGCGTTTTCTCCTCCGCAGCGGCCCACGCTTCCTTGTCCAGCTCCATCCGAAGCAGCGGTGCTCCGGGGGCCCCCTTTTCCGGCCGCAGAAGAACAATGACGGAGAACACATCCTCGATCACCCGCGCCGCTGTGCAGGAAAACGCGTTTTCCGTACCGGGCTCCGCAAAGCGGACATGATGGGCCCGGATACCGATCCGCCGCACCTCCTCCGGTACGGCCCGCCCACAGGCTAACGTCACGCCCCAGTCCGGAACCCGGACCGATGTACCCTCCGGGACGGCATCCGCGTAGTTTTTACAGCCGGAAAGCCGGGCGGCGGCCTCGGTATCGGGATAGCGGAACAGCTCCTCCAACGTACAGACAGGCTGGGATCTTCCGCCGTCCATCACACACACCCGCCTGCAATTGCGGAACACCTCGCCCCGGTCATGGGAGACCCAGAGGACCGTGCCGGGGAACCGCTCCAGCGTCTCCGCCAGCTCCAATTCCAGTTGATATTTGAGATAGCTGTCCAGGGCGGAGAAGGGCTCGTCCAGCAGGATGCATCTCGGCTCCGAGGCCAGGATGCGCGCCAGGGCCGTCCGCTGTTGCTGGCCGCCGGAGAGCTGCCGCGGCTTCTTGTCCGCGATGTCCTCCAGCCGGAATTGCCGCAGCTTCTCATCCGCCGCCGCCCACCGTTTCGCCCTGTCCCCCACTGCCGCGGCGATATTCTGCCGGACGGTCATATTGGGAAAGAGGGCATATTGCTGGAACAGGTATCCCATCTGCCGCTTCCGGGGCGGCAGGTCGATATGGGCGGCGCTGTCAAACAGGGTCACCCCGTCCAGCACGATCTTTCCCTCGTCCGGGGTCAGGATCCCCGCGATGCAGCGCAGCGTCACGGACTTGCCGCAGCCGGAGGCTCCCAGCAGAGCCAGGGTCTCGTTTTCCGCTGTAAAGCTGATTTCCAGGCAGAAGCTGCCCAGCCGTTTTTTGATATCCACAGAGAGCGCCATCAGCGCTTACCTCCTCTCCGGGCCTGCCGCTGGCGGTTCTCCAGCAGGTTCACCGCCAGCAAAAATACGGCTGAAATCGCCACATTCACCAGCACCCACCGTAAAGCGCCATCATCGTCATTGGTCCGCCAGAGCTGGTAGACGGTGGTGGAGATGGTGGCGGTACGGCCCGGGGTGTAGCCCGCGATCATAGAGGTGGCGCCGTATTCGCCCAGGGCCCGCGCAAAGGACAGCACGGTCCCGGCCAGGATGCCTTGGCGGCAGACAGGCATCTGCACCCGCCAGAACACCCAGGTATTGGAGCGTCCCAACGTCCGTCCGGCGTCGGCCAGATCCCGGTCAAAGCTCTCAAAAGCGCCCCGGGCGGTGCGGTACATCAGAGGGAAGGCAACCACCACCGTGGCAAAGATGGCGGACCACCAAGTCATCACCAGCTTTACGCCGAAGGTCTCATAGACCCAAAGCCCAACCGGCCGTCTCGGTCCCAGCAGCACCAGCAGCAGCCAGCCCACCACCGTGGGCGGCAGCACCAGCGGCAGCGTCAGCACCACATCCAGCACGCCTTTCACCAGCCGGGGCAGCCTGGCGATATAATAGGCCGCCAGGATTCCCAGGAAAAAGACGGCAACGGTTGAGATACCGGCAATCCTGAGGGAATTGTAAAGAGGATACCAATCCATGGACATGACCTCCGAAAAACGTGGGTATTCCGCGGCAGGGACGGGCATTTTCCCGCCCCCCGGGGCAGATGAATTTACTGGAGGGCGGTAAAGCCGACGCTGGCGAAAACTGCGCCGGCGTCACTGCCGGCCAGATAGTCCAGGAAGGCCTGGGCCTCACCAGGGTGCCGGCTGTCCTTCAGGACGGCGGCGGGATAGATGACCTGGCCGCACATCCCGGCGGTGGCATCATCCACCATGGTCAATCCGGCGGAGAACGCGTCGGTGGCATAAATGATGCCGCAGTCCACAGCGCCTTCAGACACCTGTGTGGTGACTTCCTTCACGTTGGAGCCATAGGTCAGATTGCCGGAAACGGCAGATTCATCGATCCCGTAGTAAGCAAAAATCTTCAGTGTGTACTGACCCACAGGCACATCGCTGTTACCCATGGCCAGCATCACGCTGCCGCTCTTCAGCAGCTCGGCAAGCTGGTCAAAAGTCTCAATGCCCTTGGGATTACCCTCGGGAACCACCAGAGTCACCTTGTTCTCCAGCAGGTCCAGGCGGCTGCCCTGGAGGATCATGTCCAGACCGTCGGGATTCTTGTCCGCGTCATCCTTCAAAGAGCCGTCAAGGGCATTGATCTGCTTGGGAGCGGCAGAAATGAACAGGTCGCACTCTGCACCTTCCTTGATCTGCTTCAGCAGGGTGCCGGAGGAATCGTAGGTGGGCGTGATGGTCACATTGGGGGCCACATCCCGGTACATCCCGATCATCTGATTCATGGTTTCGGTCATGGAGGCGGCCGCGAACACGAACAACTCCACCGGCTCGGCGGCGGGTTCTTCTTTCTCGGGACCGCCGCAGGCCGTCAGGGACAGGGCCACGCAAAAAGCCAGAAACAGGGACAGCAATTTTTTCATTGCAATTCTTCCTTTCCGATATGATACATGATTTATTTGTAACCCGCAAGGGGATGCAGCGTGATACTCAACCGAGGTTAACGCCTTCCAAAAGCAACGCTGGAAAACTCCAGCGTGCTTTCTTATCTTCCAAAGGGGCAGTTTGGCCAGTGGCAGGGCTTGCAGCCAAGGCACAGTCCGCCCTCCCCATAGGCCACCAAATCCGCTTTCCCCACGGGAACGCCCGCAGCCAGCCGCGGCAGCACCAGATCAAAGATCGTGGCGCCGGCGTACATGACACAGCCGGGCAAACCGCATACAGGTGTGCCGTCTTCAAAGTAGCCCAGCAGGAACATAGCGCCGGGCAGCACCGGTGCGCCGTAGGCAACGATGCGGGCCCCGGATTGCCTGATCCCCCCGGGGGTGTTATCATCCGGGTCCACGCTCATGCCTCCGGCGCAGAGGATCAAATCTGCTCCGGTCTTTCTGGCTTCCGAGACAGCATTCGCCACGTTTTCCACGCCGTCGCCGGAGTAGGCAACGGACAGGGTCTTGATCCCGTAAGAGGCCAACTTGTCCCGAACCACCGGTGTGAACGTATCCTGGATAAGGCCCTTTTTCACCTCGCTGCCGGTTGCCACGATGGCGGCGGTCTTTTTCACATAGGGCAGCAGCTCCAGCAAAGGTGCATCCCCCGCCGCCTTTTCGGCGGCCCGCAGCTTTTCCTCCTGAATAATCAGCGGAATCACCCGCATCCCCGCCAGCTTATCACCCTTGCGGACGGCGGTATTTCCCTTGCGGGTGGCGATCATGATATCATCAATGGAGTTCACCGCCACGAGCTTCCCGCTGTCCACCCGGAACAATCCGTCACAGGCAGCCCTCAGCTCGATCTTCCCCTCCTTGACTTCGCTGCGCTCCATGCGGTCATTGGCGCACAGGGCATAGAGCCGCTCCGCCGCGTCGTTTTCATGGACCATCCCGGGAACCATCTCCCAGACGCACAAGTTTTCCTTGCCCATGGACAGCAACACGGGGATGTCCTCCTCCGTCACCACATGCCCTTTGCGGAAGCGGGCGTCCTTATATGTGTCCTTGATAATCTGGGTCATGTCGTGGCACAGGACGTGGCCCACGGCTTCCTCCGTTTTGATGAGCTTCATATCAACGCCTCCAGACTCCCGATTCCCTCACCGGGAGGGGCCCTCCCGGTCCACTGCGTGAAAATCCCCCAGGGGATGGCAGCGTCCATATAGTCTGCCCACCCAAGGGCAGGCTTTCTTCACAGATCTCCGTCTCCGCTCATTCAAGTGATCCGGCTTTACAGCTTTGGCCGCATTCGGCGGTATAGGTCCCGCTCTTGCCTCCGGATTTTTCCAGCAGGCGGATACCGGTAATCTCCATGTCCTTCTGGACAGCCTTGCACATATCATAAATCGTCAATGCCGCCACCGAAACAGCGGTCAGGGCCTCCATCTCCACTCCGGTGACGCCGGTGCAGGTGACCGCGGCTTTAATCGTAACCATGCAGGGCTCATTACTCAGTGTAAAGGTAATATCGATGCCTGTCAAGGGCAGCGGATGGCACATAGGGATCAATTCCCAGTTATGTTTGGCAGCCTGGATACCCGCTACCTGGGCCACCGCCAGCACGTCGCCTTTCTTCATAGTCCCGTTCTTGATTTTCTCCAAGGTCTCCGGGGCCATATGTACCTCCCCGGCCGCCACAGCCCGGCGATGGGTGACCGCTTTTTCTGTCACATCCACCATTCTGGCCCGGCCCTGTTCGTTGAAATGGGTCAATTCATCCACGGGTTCAGCCTCCAATCTGATTCATCGTCCGATGCGTCTCACTGCCGTCCTCCTTCAGGCGGTGCTGCCGGGGCTTTTGCAGAATCCCCCGGCGAATGGCCTCCTCCAGCGCTGCGCCGTGGAGGCCGCGGAGGGAAATCTCCTCCCGGGCATGGAGACAGCCCTTCAGCTTTCCATCCGCCGTCACCCGGATGCGGCGGCAATCCCCGCAGAAATTATGGCTGACAGGCGAAATGAGCCCCACCGTACCTTGGGCGCCCGGCAGCCGATACCGGCGCGTCACGCCCTGGGTATCAACGGCTTTCAGCGCCGGATAGCGCTCTAAAACCACCGTTCCCGGAAGGAAGCACCCCTCCTCCCATTCCGCACAGGGCCCCATGGGCATCAATTCGATCAAACGGACCTCCCAGGGATGCTCCACAGTCAGCGCCAGGAAATCCCCGATCTCGTCATCGTTGAAGCCGCCGATAAGGACCGTGTCCAGCTTCAGATTTTGAAATCCGGCTTCCTCCGCCGCCCGAATCCCGGCTAACACATCGGCAAGCACCCCCCGCCGGGTGATCTGTGTGAACCGGTCCGGCCGCAAGGTATCCACGCTGATGTTCAGCCTGTCCACCCCCGCATCCCGCAGGGGCTTTGCCAGCTCCCTCAGGAGGCTGCCGTTGGTCGTCAGGCACAGCTCTTCCAGCCCGTCTATGGCCCGCAGGCGGCGGCAGATCTCCAGGATTCCCTGTCGCACCAGGGGTTCACCGCCGGTCAGACGGATTTTTTTCACCCCGCAGGCCACCGCTGCCCGGGCGATCTCCTCGCATTCTTCCACCCGCAGGATCGCATTGTGGCTTTGCTTGCAGACGCCCTCTTCCGGCATACAGTACCGGCAGCGGTAGTTGCAAAGATCCGTCACGGACAGCCGCAGGTAGTCGATGGTCCTTCCGTAGTTGTCGGTCATACAATCCTCCCCCTCATTCACAGGCGGTCAAAGGCGCTTCTTCGGCGCATTTATATTCTGATAAACCCCCTCCTGCAGCAGTCCGCCGGTGTTTGAAATCCGGCGGTTCTGCCAAACAGTGAAATATGGAGGCCGGGCGGAAAAAGCCCCCCAAAAACGGTCGATGCCACTGGCAAAAGCCAGTGGCATCGGTCCCGTTTAGGTTTCATGGAGGTGACACCCGGATTTGAACCGGGGAATCAGGGTTTTGCAGACCCTTGCCTTACCACTTGGCTATGTCACCAGCCGAGAAGTTCAGAATTTTCAATGCTTCTAAGCCTTTCTTTATAAGCATTATACCATTCCTTTTTCCCATGAGCAAGAGAAATCTATCGCAAACCCTTGTCCCCGAAATCAGAGCAATTTAGTTGTCATTTAGGCCGAATTGGATAGAACACAGTTTCTTTTTATAGAGCTGTTCATATCTCAAAATATCATGCTTATCCCGCTTGATGGGAAATACCTCCAAGATAGAGTACCGAAATCTTTGATAAGCAGTCGGCTCCTGTTCAAGCAATTCGATCAAGCGTTTATTTCCACCGTGTTTGGTTTTAGCATAGGAACTCCAGCGCCCCCAGATGCCGCCGTCCTCTCCACTCGCAGAACCAACATACTGCTTCCCAGTCTGTGTGTCAACGATCAGATAAACCCCCGCCACAGCGGAGAGGCGATTTTCCCATTCGAGGTGGTCTTTGGGATTGAGTATGATAGTTCGCAATTCGTCAAAGGAAAGAATGATCTGGTCATAGCTCGTGAATGTCAGGTTTGATGTTGTGGGGCGAATATATAAGACTTCTTTTTCTGTTGTTCCGTTTTGACACCATCCACGGGTCGATTTGCCCCAGTCAATCACCAGTCGATTTTCCAAATCCGCAAGAAAATCTGTCTTTTCCAAATGATAAAAAACTTCATCTGCGGGAATACCCCCATTTATAGAAAGGTCATCCGGAATCAGATTACTGACCTGTTGATAGGGGACGCAGCCGAGAATTTTGTAACACCCCAGATATACGCCGTTTGTTCCCTCGTTGCCTAAAAAACTCAGAATGTACTCACAATCACCGAATCTGTTTGGATGTTGCAATGATTGATATAACTGAAAATATTGGGGGCCTCTATGATAGTTTTTCGCAACATCTTCCCGGCTGATATTATGTCTTAATAATTTGACTTTCTTCAAATCCAGTTCACATAGCAACTGTTGAAGTTTCATAATGACATACCATCCTCATAAATTCTATTCATTGCGTGATATATTTTGCATCTAAGAAACGGCAGAGTTCAGTGGTGTTTTCAGCGCAAGCATATCATTTCATCGGATAGGTGTCAATAAACACATATGCGAATTATCGCAGATATTATCATCCGCATATATTTCCTATACTTGGTGTGGCTGGAGGTATTTGCGGATGATAAACTATGAACCACTATTCAAAACAATGAAAGAGCGGAAAATTACATCTTATCGTTTGGGCAAAATGGGTTTTCCTCTTTCCAATTATTACGCTATGAAACGAGGAGAAAACATATCTAGTCATTCATAGCTGCTGTCCCGGTGTGTTGGGCTTCTTTTACCAATAGGAATTTCTTCGCAGCGTCCTCCAAGGTCAATGTTTCCTGCTGAATTTTCATCATCCGCATTTCTCATTCCTCCATGCAAACCCTTGTTCTCCAAGGGGTATTCGGAAGAAAAGCCGAGAAGCAAAAAAGCAAGATTCAAAACTTTCCGTAGCAAAAAGAAAAGAGATTCAAGCTTTTTGCTTGAATCTCTCAACTTTTGGAGGTGACACCCGGATTTGAACCGGGGAATCAGGGTTTTGCAGACCCTTGCCTTACCACTTGGCTATGTCACC
>JAEDEN010000004.1 GCA_016293265.1 Oscillospiraceae bacterium
CGGCGGCGTCGTTGACAGCCAGCTCAGCCAGCATCTTGCGGTTGATCTGGATGCCAGCGACCTTCAGGCCGTGCATGAAGGTGGAATAGTTCATGCCGTTCATCTTGCAGGCGGCGGAGATACGGGTGATCCACAGGGAGCGGAAATCACGCTTCTTCAGGCGGCGACCCACATAAGCGTAGGTCAGGGACTTCATGACAGCCTCATTGGCAACACGGAAGTGCTTGGAACGGGCACCCCAATAGCCCTTGGCCATCTTCAGGGTCTTATTTCTTCTCTTGCGCGTCATCATTGCGCCTTTAACTCTTGCCATTGTAAAAAGCCTCCTATTCTAAACGTTTCGTATCTTACTTGTAGGGGATCATCTTGCGGACAGTAGCCTCGTTGGTGGTATCCGCATAACCGCCTGCGCGCAGACGACGAGTACGCTTGGTATCCTTCTTGGTGAGGATGTGGCTCTTGAAGGCCTTGGCGCGCTTGACCTTGCCGGTCTTGGTCAGGTTGAATCTCTTCTTGGCACCGCTATGGGTTTTCAGCTTAGGCATAGTAGTAGCTCCTTCCGTGTATTAAAAAGTTCTGTCGAATGTGCGATTTACTTGCCGCTCTTGGGAGTCAGGACGATGGACATCATCCGGCCTTCCATTTTGGCAGGCTTATCCAGGTTGGCATTCTCGGTGCACTGGGCGGCAAACCGGTCCAGCAGTTCCTTGCCGATGTCGGTATGGGCCATCTCACGACCACGGAAGCGGACGGAAACCTTTACGCGGTTGCCGTCAGCGATGAACTTCTGGGCATTCTTGAGTTTCGTATTGAAATCTCCAACGTCAATGCCGGGAGACATACGGATCTCCTTAATCTCCACCACATGCTGGTTCTTCTTGGCTTCCTTTTCCCGCTTGCTCTGCTCGAAGCGGAACTTACCGTAGTTCATCAGCTTGCAGACCGGGGGGACTGCCTGAGGTGAAATTTTGACCAGGTCAAGGCCCTGCTCATCGGCGATCCGCAAAGCCTCAGCGGAGGCCATGATGCCGAGCTGCTCGCCCTGGGAACCAATCAGCCGAATCTCCTTGTCGTTGATCTCCTCGTTCAGTTCATGCACTTGCTTACTAATGGTCGAAGCACCTCCATCCAAAAATCACAAAACGCGGATACCGAACCGGCACCCGCGCAACAACAAACTGCCTTCCGGCAGCCTGATAACGACGTTGTGAACCTCTTTGCCTGTGGCGGGAGGTGAGGCGGATGCATAGGCCTTCTTTGTTTTGCTGGTTTAGTATACCAGCCCCCTTCTCCTTTGTCAACTGTTTTTTTGCTTATTTTTTGCGTTTTGCTGTATCTTTTTCTTTTCTTCCGGCAATACTACCCACTGTACTCAAAAGGTACAGAAGGAGGTGTCCTTATGCAGAACAACCGTGAGAATAACCAGAAGAACAACCAGAAGGATCAGAACCAGCAGAACGAGCAGCGCAATCAGAATGAGCGCAACCAGAAGGAAAACCGTAAGTGACGAAAAAGCCGCGGCAGGAGCGACCTGCCGCGGTTTTTTACATCAAACAGAAACGGTCAAAGCCCCCGCCAGGATTCAGGCCGCAGACGGCTCCGGTCCGACTCGGCCCGGCAGATCTCGGCAAGCATGGCATCCCGGTCCGCATTCAGCGTACCCTTGAGCACAAGATAGTTGGAGGCATGGTTCATGCGGAAAACACTGCCCGGCGTGTCCAGATGCTCCACCAAAAGCCTTGTCTCCTGCAGGACCTCTCTCTGGTCCAGCAAGGAAAATCGGCCCGTATGCACCCAGTCGTAAAGCGGCGTCCCCTCCTCCACCATCAGCGTCAGCATACCGATATACTCGGGGTTCATGGCGTTGAAAGCCTCCGCCGTTTCCAGGGCATGGCGCTCCAGCAGTTCCTTTCCCCCGAGGCCGGTAATGGCGGTGACGGAAAGAGCGATGCCGCAGCGGCGCACCTTCCGGCCCATTTCCACAATCTCCGCTGCGGTATGGCCCTTGCACATCAGCTTCAGCACCTCGTCGCAGCCGGATTCCAGGCCCATATACACCATGGAAAGGCCCTTTGCCCGCAGAGTCTTCAGCTCCTCTTCCGTGCGTATGCGGATGCTGGAGGGCGAAGCATAACAGGTGACCTGGCGGCACTCCGGAAACAGCTCCCGGACCGTATCCAGGATGGTACACAGTTCATGGGCCTTCCGCACCAGGGCGTCGCCGTCCGCCAGAAATACCTTTTCGACGCAGGGATAAACCTGCCGCGCCATGCGGAAATCCTCCAGCACCTCCTCCAGGGGACGGATAGCAAAGTGCTTTTCCTTATACATACTGCAAAATGCGCAGGTATTGTGGCTGCAGCCGTAGGTCACCTGGACGATGAGGCTCCGCGCCTCAGAGGGCGGACGGTAAACGCTGCCGTAGTATCTCATACGCCCAGCTTCTCAAGGGCTGCCATCTTCAAGCAGGTGCAGAACACCTCGGCGGCCTGCTGCAGCTCCTCCACAGGGGGCAGAGAGGGCGCGATGCGGATGTTGCTGTCCTGGGGGTCCTTGCCATAGGGGAAGGTGGCCCCGGCGCCGGTCATAGTGACGCCCGCCTCCTTGCAAAGGGCCAGAGTGCGCTTGGCAGTGCCGGGCATGGCATTCAGAGAGATAAAATAGCCGCCCTTAGGATGGCGCCAGGAGGCCGTTTCCGTGGGGGCCACCTCCCTGTCCAGCGTATCCAGCACCGCCCGGAACTTGGGCGCAAGGACCGCAGCGTGACGCTTCATCAGCTCCAGGGTATGGGCCTTATCCTTGAGATAGAGGACATGGCGCTGCTGGTTGACCTTATCAAAGCTGATGACCTGGATGCTCAGAAGCTTTGTCATATAGGCAAGGTTGGCCTCGGAGGTGGCAAAGCAGGAAATGCCGCTGCCGGGCAGCGTCACCTTGGAGGTAGAGGCAAACTCGAAAACCATATCGGGGTTGCCTGCTTCAGCGCAGAGGGAGATGATGTCCGGGAAGGGGACATAGTCGCCTTCCAGCTCGTGGATGCAGTAGGCGTTATCCCACATAATGGTAAAGTCGGGAGCGGCGGGCTTCAGGGCCGCCATGCGGCGGATGGTCTTCTCAGAATAGATAACGCCCTCCGGGTTGGAGTACTTGGGCACACACCAGATGCCCTTCACGGCGCTGTCCTTTACGGCCTCTTCCACGGCGTCCATGTCAGGGCCTTCCTCCGTCATGGGGATGGTGATGAGCTCAAAGCCAAAGGACTCCGTCACCTTGAAGTGGCGGTCATAGCCGGGAGCGGGGCACAGCCACTTCACCTTCTCCTCCCTGCACCAGGGACGCTGGCTGTGGAGCAGGCCATGGGTGTAGGCCTTGGAGATGGTATCATACATCAGCTGCAGGCTGGAGTTTCCGCCTGCAAAGACCTGCTCCGGCTTGCAGTCCAGGATCTCCGCAAACAGGCGCTTTGCGGCGGGAAGGCCGGCGGTCTCGCCATAGTTTCGTACATCAATCCCGTCGGAGACATAATCTTCGGGTTTTTGCATCAGGGTAAAGATATCGCTCACCATGTCCAGCTGGGCCTTGCCGGGCTTGCCCCGGGCCATGTTCAGCTTCAGCCCCAGGGCTTTCAGATCCTCAAACTTCTTTGCCAGGGCGGCATATTCCTCCCTGCGCTCCTGCGGGGTCATCTTAGCATAAGCAGTCATTGGTATCATCCTTTCCAAGTATGGTTTTTCCTGCTTAGTATACCCCATGCGGGCATAGGAGTGCAAGAGCTTTCCGTCTCTTTCTCTCCGAAAAAACCGCCCCGCCGGCTTGACCGGCGGGGACAGCTTCATTGATAGAATTTATAGAAAGCAGACACCGGCGCTATTTTCCCCGGCACAGGCGATGGTAGTCGTCTTCGGATCCGCCTCTGCGTTGAAACGGATCGGGATGTTCAGACACACCCGCTGAACCACGGTAACCGTGCAGCTCAGGCCGTCGGCGGCGGTGGAGCAGGTGACTTCGGGGCTTCCCTGGCAGGTGGTGGTGATGGTTCCCACAGTCGCCACCGGAGTGACGATCAGGGGCTGGGAGATCTCCACACACTGCATGGCAGTCTTGTCATAACTGGTGGGAGGATTGGTATCCGTTCCCTGATACGGAAGGATGGGTTCGTGCTCATAGACCTCGTTGATATGCAAAACGGTTCCCTCGTTTCCTTGAGATTGCAGTCGGTATCCGGCCACACACCATCCTATGCCGAATACGGAATTTTGGTGAAATGGCTTCTTCCTTTTTCGACACCAAAGTGTTAAGATATAGTCAAAAAATGATATCTTCTATGCTGCAGACTGGGAAAGGAACGCTCTATGGACACATTTGAAAACAAGCAGGAAAGAAAATTTCACCAGATGACGGAAACTCCCGTGGGGCGGTTGATCTGCCGTCTGGCGCTTCCCTGCATTGTGAGTATGCTCATCACTTCATTTTACAATATGGCCGATACCTATTTTGTGGGAATGCTGGACAGCAACAGCGCCACGGGTGCTGTCGGCGTTGTCTTTTCCCTGATGGCCGTCATCCAGGCCGTCGGTTTTTTCTATGGCCACGGCAGCGGCAACTATATTTCCCGGGAGCTTGGCAGCCACCACACGGAGGAGGCCTCCAAAATGGCCTCCACCGGCTTTTTCTTCGCCCTTCTCAGCGGCGCGGTCATCTGTGTCCTGGGTCTTATCTTTCTGGAGCCCCTGACCTACCTTCTCGGCTCCACGGAAACCATCCTTCCCTATGCCAAATCCTATCTTCGCATCATTCTGATCGGCGCACCGTGGATGACGGCTTCCCTGGTTCTCAACAACCAGCTGCGCTTCCAGGGCAGCGCCGCCTACGGCATGATTGGCATCACCATCGGCGCTGTCTTGAACATCGCCCTGGACCCCCTTTTTATTTTCGTCTTCCACATGGGCATCGCAGGAGCGGCGCTGGCCACCATTATCAGCCAATTTGTTAGTTTCTGCACTCTGCTGATCCAATGCACCAAGGGCGGCAATATCGCCATCCATTTCTCCAATTTTGCTCCCAAGTGGTATTATTTTCGCTTGATCGTCCAAGGTGGACTCCCCTCCCTGGGGCGGCAGGGCCTTGCTTCTCTTTCCACCATCTGCCTCAACCGGGCCGCAGGACCCTACGGTGATGCGGCTATCGCCGCCATGAGTGTGGTGCAGCGCATCGCCATGTTCGGCGGCAGTGCCATGATCGGCTTTGGCCAGGGCTTCCAGCCG
The DNA here is from genome assembly GCA_016293265.1 of Oscillospiraceae bacterium. Classification (GTDB taxonomy): domain Bacteria; phylum Bacillota; class Clostridia; order Oscillospirales; family Oscillospiraceae; genus Oscillibacter. The sequence continues at coordinate 5,265 of JAEDEN010000004.1, forward strand.
GTGTGCGGCTTCAATTACGGTGCCAAGCTCTATGAGCGGGTCAAGCAGGGCTTCTGGTTCTGCGTAAAGGTTTCTGCCCTGTTTCTCCTCTGTGTCAGCGCTCTGGGTGCCTTTTTTGCCCCCCAGCTCATCGCCCTGTTCCGGGATGACCCCCAGGTCATCGCTTTCGGCACCACGGCTCTCCGCCTCCAATGCCTTACCTTCCCCCTCTTAAGCTGGGTCGTTATGAGCAATATGATGACCCAGGCCATTGGAAAAACGGTGCCCGCCACCTTCCTGGCCGTGGCGCGGCAAGGCCTGTTCTTTATCCCCACGGTCTTGATCCTTCCGCTTTTCCTGGACTTTTTCGGCGTGCAGATCACGCAGAGCATCTCCGATATACTCTCCTTCCTCTGCGCCGTCCCCCTTCAGCTGCATGTGATGCAGGAGATGAACACCCTGTCTCAGCCCTCCAAGTAAAAAGCGCCCTTTCAAAAGCTCTGTTCCGAAGCTTTATCTGTGCCGGAGTACGATATGTTTAACCGGTATTTAAAAGAAACCGTAATGGGATGTTAAGCTTCAATTCACCGTGCGGCGGCCGCATTAAAAGCGGCCGCCGCTCTTTTTATCGGGCTCAACAAAGAATTGAACCGGCAGGTGTACGGCAGCAGAAACAATTCCAAAACGGATGTTCAGATGTAAATTTACATTCTTTTTCTGATAGTTCCGGCTCTCCCCAAAAACGAAAGGCCAGGGGCGGTTTTGAAGGCCGGAAGGAAGCACGAAAAAAGGATACCCGAAGGTATCCTTTTCGATGGCGTTACTTTGCAGGACGGGTAGGGTCGATCTCCGTAGGACTGGGGATGGGATGTTCCTTGTGCTCCACCATGGCGCGGATCAGCTCCACGGTGCCGCCGAGGCCCAGGTAGCTGGAGTCCAGGCAATAATCATAGCTTTCCACCGCGCCCCACTTCTGGGAGGAATAGTACTCATAATAGGAAGCGCGGCGCTTATCCGTTTTGTTAATCAGGGCCTTGGCTTTCTCCGGTGTCAGATTCTGCCGCTGGGCAACACGCTGGATGCGCACATCCAGCGGCGCATGGATGAAAAGGCTCAAAAGGTTCGGATTGTCCGCCAAGGCATAGTCCGCGCAGCGGCCGATGATGACGCAGGGGCCCTTTTCCGCGATGTGGCGGACGGTATCAAAGGTGGCAAGGTAGACCTGCTGCTCCAGCGAATCCCCCACGCCGGTGCCGGGCACCGCAAACATGTAGGAATCCATGGCGATGGAATAGAGCAGGCTCTTAGGACGCTCGTCAAAATTCTCCAAGATCTTTTCACAAAGGCCGCTCTTCTTGGCAGCCTCCTGCAAAAGCTCCTTGTCGTAAAAGGGGATGCCAAGCTCCTTGGCCACGCGGATACCCACTTCCTTGCCGCCGCTGCCAAACTGGCGTCCAATGGTGATAATGGTTTTCATAGAATCGCCCTCCTTCAAGATTTCCTACAACCTGCCGCCCCCTGACGGAGGGACGGGCGGCGCGGTTTTTGTTGGAATCATTATACCACAAACCCCCAAAATCGTCAAATGGAACAAGGCGCCCTTTCGGACGCCTTGTATCAGGGCAAACAAGTGTTTATCACGCCACGCTGAATCTCTGTATTTACTGAGGCCTACCCAGACGGCGGTTCATGGTCTTTTTCACTGCCCGGAGGATGTTTTCATAGCCGGTGCAGCGGCAAAGGTGGCCGGAGAGGAGCTTCCGCAGCTCTTCATCGGTATACGCTTTTCCACTTTCCAGAATCTCCCATGCCGTGAGCAGGAAGCCTGGGGTGCAGAAGCCGCACTGGATGGCCGCCTCCTCCACGAAGGCCTGCTGGATATCGGAAAGCTCCCCGTTTTCACCCAGGAGCCCTTCCAAGGTCAGGACGTGTTTTCCCTCCGCCCAGACGGCAAGGTAAATACAGGAGTTGAAGGCCTCACCGTCAATGAGGACGGTGCAGGCGCCGCACTCTCCCACCTCGCAGCCCTTTTTCACGCTGGTCATCCGGAAATCGTTGCGGAGCAGGTCTGTGAGGGACGCCCGGACGTCCACCACACGTTCCACATCTTTTCCATTCAGGTTAAAGCTGACAGTCTGGTACTGGGTCTTTTCCATCACAGGTCACCTCCCCCTCGTCTCACGGATTCCACAAAAGCGCGTTTTGCGCTCTCCACCGCGATGTGCATCCGGAAATCCTTTGCGGCGCGCCAGGAGTCCCGGGGATTGATGTCCTCTCTTACCGCCTGACCAAACTGCTCGGCCAGGTCCATGGAAACTTCCCTGCCGGCGGCAAGCCTTTCCGCCGTCCCCGCCCGCAGAGGAACGGGGCCGGCCACGCCGAAGGCCACCCGGGCCCGCTCCACATACTTTTTGTCGGCGGAAAGGCGGACGTTCACAGAGGTGCCCAGGGTCGCGATATCCATGGCGCTGCGCATGGCGTACTTGATGTAATAGCCGTGGGTTCCCTCATAACTCTCCCTTGGGATGAGGATGGCGGTCTGGATCTCTCCTTCTCGGAGGTCCACCTTTCCCGCCCGGAGGTAAAAGGCGCTGATGGGGATGCGCCGGATGCCCTCCGGTCCTGTCAACTCCACAAGGGCGTCGTAGGCAAAGAGGGTGGACGCGGAGTCGGCGGAGGTGACGCCGTTACAGGTATTGCCGCCGATGGTTCCGATGTTTCGGATCTGAGGCCCGCCCACCTGGTCCACCGCCTCCCCCAGAACGGCCAGGTAGCGCTGAATAACAGGATGGCGGGTAATGTGGGAAAAGCTGGTAAGAGAGCCGATGCGGATGGTGCCGTCGTCTTCCATGGCGACGCCCCGGATCTCGTCCAGGGTCTGGATGGAGATCAACTCCGCCCCGGCCCGTTTTCCCTCCCGCATCTGCACCAGCACGTCGGACCCGCCGGCGATGATCTGGGCCTCCGGGTGGGCAAGGCGCAGGGCCACGGCGTCCGCCACGCTTTTGGCTTGGTACAAGGCTTTCATGTCATACATGGCGCGTTCCCTCCCTCAATCAGAAATGAGTCCCGCCTCTTTGAAGGCGCGGTAAAGAACATGGGGTGTGATGGGGCAGCAGTCGATGGCAACGCCGGTGGCGTTCAAAATTGCATTTCGGATGGCGGGCGCCACGGGACACACTGGCGGTTCCCCCAGGGCCTTGACCCCGTAAGGCGACGTGGGCTCCGGATTTTCCACGAACCGTGCCTCCAGGGTGGGATGATCCATAAAGGTGGAAAGCTTATAGTCCAGCAGGTTGCCATTCAGGGGCTTTCCGGTCTTTTCGTCGAAGAGGAGCTGCTCGCTCAGGCCGTAGCCGATGCCCATGGACATTCCCCCGTGGACCTGGGCCTCTGCAAGGGCAGGGTTGATCAGCACACCGCAGTCGTGGACATTGACGATGTTCAAAAGCTTTGCCCTGCACATGGGGATATCCACCTCCACCTCGGCAAAGCAGCAGCCGAAGGAGTAGGCGTTGGACTTGACCTGGGCGGTGGTTTCCGCGGTGATGTGCTGGCTGTTTTCCATGGAATACAGGCTCTCGATGGCAACGTCCCCCAGGGTTTTCAGCACGCGGCCGTCGGTCTTTCGGACGATATTGCCATCCACCAGGTCCAGAACCTCCACAGGCATCCGGGTCTGCTGGTGGGCGATGTCCAGAATCCGCGCCCGCAGTGCGGCAGCGGTCTGGACGATGGAAAAGCTTCCCACATAGGTCTGGCGGGATGCGTAAGCGCCGGTGCCGTAAGGCGTGACGTCAGTATCCTGGGTGGTGACCATATGAACCATACTCATGGGGACGCCAACGGCGTCTGCCACCATTTGGGTATAAGCGGTATCGCAGCCCTGGCCGATCTCCGTTTCGCCGGTCTGGACCTGGATGGAGCCGTCCTGGTTCATCACCATCCGGCAGGAGGAGGACTCCAGGGAGATGGGCCAGACCGCCGTATTGTACCAGAACACGGAAAAGCCCACGCCCCGGCGGATATCGCCGGTCTGGTTTTTGTACGCCTCCAGCTTCCGGGCATAGTCCATAACGGCCATTCCCTGATCCATGCACTGGTTGAAGGTGTCCGTGTAAAGTTCGTTTTTGGAAAAGGCGTCCCGGTAGCCCTTTTGCATCAGGTACCTGCGGCGGAATTCCATGGGGGCCATGCCAATGGCCCGGCAGATGTCATCCGTATGGCTCTCCACCGCAAACATGGCCTGGGGAATGCCATACCCCCGCATGGCGCCGGCGGCGGGGCGGTTGGTGTAGACCGTCCAGGCATCGCACTCCAGATTCTCACAGGGATAGAGCTGGGGGAAGGCACCCATTCCCTTGGCCACGATGGAATGGCCATGGGAGGCGTAACCGCCCTGATTGGAGAAGGCTTCAAACTTCCGGGCCACCAGCTCGCCGTTGGGCCGGACATAGGAGATCAGATGGGTACGGATGGCATGGCGGACACGGTTGGAGACGAAGGTCTCCTCGCGGGTACATTCAATCTTCACCGCCCGGCCCCCCACCTGGGTGGTGCACCAGGCGCAAAGAGGCTCGTACAAGGCGTCCTGCTTGTTGCCGAAACCGCCGCCGATATAGGGCTTGATGACCCGGATCCTGCCCCAGGGGATACCCAGGGCCTGGCCGCAGACCCGGCGGACAATGTGGGGGATCTGAGTGGAGGAAACCACCACGATGCGCCCGGCCTCCTCATAAGCAAAGCAGCCGTGGTTCTCGATGTGACAGTGCTGCACGGTGGGCGTATCGTACCAGCCCTCTACCCGGATGAGGCCCGGTTCCTTCCGGGCTTCCTCGTAATTCCCCTGGCGGATATCCGTGTGCTTGAGCACGTTGCCGGGGTATTCGTGGTGGATGACGGGCGCACCAGGCTTCATAGCCTCCTGCGCATCCAGCACAAAGGGCAGCTCCTCATATTCCACCTTCAGGGCGCGGACGCCCTGCACCGCCGCCACCTCATTTTCCGCGATGACCACCGCCACATCGTCGCCGTAATAGCGGACGTGTTTATTCAGGAGATGGCGGTCAGCGATGTCCTGGTGGCCCGGGTCAGTGGACCAGGGGTGGCCCGGAGAGGGAAACCGGTCCCGGGGCACATCGAAGCACGTAAGGACCTTCACCACACCGGGAATGGCGGCCGCTTCCCCGGTGTCCACAGATTTCACATAGCCGTGGGCGATGGTGGAATGGAGAATCTTCGCCACCAGGGCATTGGGCGGACACAGGTCATCCATGTACTTGGCGCGGCCGGTGGCCTTTTCATAGGCGTCCACCCTCGTCACGCTTTTGCCAACATATTTGCTCATGGGCACTCCTCCTTTATGAGTCTTCCGGCCTGATGTCCATTGACTTCCCCGGCCCCCTGCGGATATACTGGGAGGACGAGGTGATGATATGGAGCAGCCGCCGAAAATCGGATGTGTGGTCATGGCGGCGGGAAATGCCCGCCGGTACGGAAAGAACAAGTTATCCCAGCGGCTGGGCGGAAGGCCTCTGATCTGTCATGCGCTGGAGGCAATTCCCCAGGAGCTGTTCGCCCAGGTGGTAGTAGTCACACAATATTCAGAATTCACAGCCTATGTAAAGGATTTTAACTTTATATCAATCTTGAATCTTGAGGCGGAAAAAGGCATCAGCAGCACGATTGCCCTGGGCCTTTCCGCCCTGAAAGACTGCGACGGTGTGCTCTTTTCCGTCAGCGACCAACCCCTCTTGCGCCGGGAGAGCGTTGCCGCGCTGGTGGAGCTCTGGCGCCGCACGCCGGACAAAATCGCCGCTTTGTCCCACAGCGGCCTCCGGGGCAATCCCTGCCTCTTCCCCGCCCGCTTTTTTCCGGAGCTGATGGCCCTTACAGGTGACCGGGGCGGGAGTGCCGTCATCCACCGCCACGAAGAAGACGTGGTTCTGCTGGAGACGGCGGAGCAGGAGCTTTGGGACGTGGACACGCCGGAGGCACTGGAGGCCATCCGGGCATCCTTTGAAACATAAGCGCCGGAGGGAGGTCCGTTTTATGTTCTGGAATAGGGGGTCTTTTTCAGGGGAAGGACAAACTCACGTTCCCCCGTGAGACGGTAATAGGCCTCCGCGATGGCGGGCGCCGTGGGAATGGAGGTGATCTCCCCGATGCCGATGGCGCCGCAGGCCACATTCAATCCTTCCTTCTCCACGATAATGGGGGTGATCTTCGGGATCTGGTGGGCACGGAACAGGCCCAGGGTTCCGAATTTTTCCGTGGGCCGGCAGTCCACGATCTGATAGCGCTCCGTCAGGGCGTAGCCCAGGGACATCACCACGCCGCCTTCGATCTGCCCCTCCAAAGAGAGGGGATTTACGGCCCTGCCCACGTCATGGGCGGCCACCATTTCCTCCACCTTGCCGGTCCCGGGGTCCAGGATGCACATCTGGGTGGCATAGCCGTAGGCCACGTGGGAGACGGGATTTGGAACATTGGCCCCCAGCGGATCGGTTTTTGCCAGGTACTCGCCGTAAAACACCTCTCCCACAAGGTCCCGGAGGGTCTTTCCCTCCCTGCGCCGCTCCATCAGCTTCTCACAGGCGCGGCGGCAGGCTTCGCCGGTGACCAGCGTCTGGCGGGAGCCGGAAGTCGTGCCGGAATCGGGGGAAATCCAGGTGTTGCTGCGCTCGTAGATGATATCCTCCCGGTCAAGATCCGTGTTGGAGACGATCATCTGCACCAGCACCGTGCCAAGGCCCTGGCCAATGCAGGAGGCGCCTGTATAGATATGTACCTTCCCATCATCCTCCACAATCAACTTTACGCGGCCGGTATCCGGAATACCCACGCCCACGCCGGAATTTTTCATGGCACAGGCAAGCCCAACCGGCTTCCCGGATGCCACAGCGGCGTCATACAGGGGCTTTACAGCCTCCAGCGTTTCCACAAGGCCGGTGGAGTCATCCACGATCTGGCCGTTTGGCAGCACCTGCCAGGGACGGATGGCATTTCGGTAGCGGATCTCCCAGGGGGAGATGCCGATCCGCTCCGCCATCATGTTCAAAAGCGTTTCCGTTGCAAAGCAGGTCTGGGTCACGCCAAAGCCCCGGAAGGCTCCGGCGGGAGGATTGTTCGTATAATACGCGGTGCCCTCAATCTCAAAATTCTCGTAGGCGTAGGGCCCCGCGGCATGGGTGCAGGCCCGTTCCAGCACAGGGCCGCCCAGAGAGGCAAAGGCGCCGGTATCCGAGGCCACCTTGGCCTTGACACCCAGGATCTTTCCGTTTTCATCGCAGCCCATGGTGAAGTCCATCACAAAATGGTGGCGCTTGGGATGGATCAGCAGGGATTCCGCCCGGGTCAGCCGAACCTTTACGGGCCGGCCTGTATGGTAGGCCAGGAGGGCCGCGTGATGCTGGACGGTCATATCCTCCTTACCGCCAAAGCCGCCGCCCACCAGGGCATTTTGCACCTTGACCCGGTCCGTCCCCAGCATCATGGCGCACTCATGAAGGGTCTGGTGGGCAGATTGGTCGGTGGAATAGATAAACACATCCCCGTCCTCATCCAGAAAGGCCACGGCGCATTCCGGCTCCAGGAAGGCGTGCTCCGTCCAGGGTGTTTCAAAGTGATGGGAGATCACATGGGCCGCCTTTTGAATGGCCTCCTCCGCGTTTCCCCGGGAAACATGTTTGTAGGCCTGGACATTGGAGGACTCCTCCTCAAAAACCAAAGGGGCGTCGGGCGCAGCGGCCTCCTGGATATTGCGCACCGGAGTCAATACCTCATATTCCACCCGGATGAGCTTTTTGGCCGCCTCCACCGTCTCGCTGTCCTTCGCCGCAACCAGGGCGATGGCATCTCCAAGGTAGTGGGTCAGCCCACCCACGGGAATGAGGGTATACTGGTCATGCTTCAGATGGCCGATCTTGTTTTCACCGGGGATATCTTCCGCCGTGAGAACAGCGGCAACACCGGGAAGCGCCTTGGCCTCCCTGGTGTCGATAGACAAGACCCGGGCCCTTGGATGAGCGCTGCGCAGGGCGGAGCCGTAGAGCATCCCCTCCAGATAGAAGTCATCGGGATATTTACCCTCACCGGTGACCTTCTCCCGGGCATCCAGCCGGGGGATGCGGCTGCCGATGTGCCAGTCCCCCTTCTCCTCTTCCGGGAGCTTCCCTTCCCGCAGGATCTTCGCCGCAAGCAAAATACCGTCGATGATCTTGACATAGCCGGTACAGCGGCAGATATTGTTGCGGATGGCGAAGGCCGCCTCTTCCCGGGTAGGATCCGGGTTCTGGTCCAGCAATGCCTTGGCGGAGATGACCATGCCGGGGATGCAGAAGCCGCACTGAACGGCCCCGGCATGGCCGAAGGCATAGGCAAAGGCTCTTTTTTCAAATTCCGAAAGTCCCTCCACCGTAAGGACGGACTTTCCCTCCAGCTTATCCGTCTGGGGAACGCAGGCCTTGGTGGCCTTGCCGTTGATGAGCACCATGCAGGCACCGCAGGCGCCTTCACTGCAGCCATCCTTCACGCTGGTCAGGCGGAGCGTATCCCGCAGAAAGCGGAGCAGCTTTTGATTTTTCTCCACAGTAACGGTCTGGCCGTTGACGGTAAAAGTTGCCATAAAAATCCCTTTCTTCGTGCCCAACCCTGGTCCCACGGCCTGTTATCATCTTTCAGGAAAGGTTGACCTTTCCCGTTTTTGTTCATTATACTATAGGGAATGCCGTTTCGCAACGTTCATTTCTGTCGATTCGTTATACTATTTCGGAAATAGCGGGTAATTCCCACCCCACTGCCAGGACGCCGCTGCGAACCGTGATCCTGGCTTTGGGTTCCAGGATATGATTGCTGACACCGATGGGATCTTCCACTGTCAAAACGGCATCCTTCAGGGGATACTGCAAGCCAATCTCGTCGATCCCCCCCGCCTGCTCGCACAGGGGAAACACGGAGACAATGCCCCACTCCACCTCTTTTTCCAGCACAAGGCTCTCATTTTCAATGACGGTCCACAAAAAATCGTCGTCATAGAGGTAGCCCCTAGCGCCCCGGCGGCGGATATGCAGCAGTGTATGGAGGTTGTAAAGGGTATGATCCAGCCGCTTTCCGCCGGTGCCTCCGTAAATATAAATGGTGTCGCAGCCCTCCCCAAGTGCCATCTTTACCGCGGCCATGGTGTCGGTATCATCTTTTTCCACCGGGAGGCGGGTGACGGGGATATCGGTCTCCGGCAAATCCATAGAGTCAAAATCACCCACCAGCAGATGGGGCACAAGCCCCGCTTTCCGGCAATTCAAATATCCCGCGTCTGCCGCAATGATCAGATCTCCCTTCACCGGGCGCTGACGCAGGCCGAAAAAGGTGCCCGCGGAAAAAATAAAGCAGCGTTTCATGGTGATCGCCTCCAGAAGCATTTTCCCCAGTGTACCACACTTTTGTCAAAAAACAAAGGTTCCCCGGCCCGCCGGCCAGGGAACCTTTTACATCTTACATTTCTTCTTTCAGGAGCCTGCGTGCAAACTCCCGGGTACGGGATTCCTTGTCCCCATCCATAAAGACCGTTCCGTAGCCCAGATGACGCTCGGCGTGGCTACCCAAATACTTCAAGGCGGAGTGCTTACAGTAGCGGCGGACCCCCTCCTCAAAAAGATCGCAGCCCTTCTCCGGGCGGTAACCGCAGGTTTCCAAAAGTGCCAGGGATTTCCCTGCCCAAAGAGAGGGGCCTTTTTCCTCACCGTAGTATTTATTCATGCCATAGACCATGCGGTCCATCAAGGCCTTCATGGGCGGCGTGCAGTACCAGGAATAGATAGGCGTTGCCAGAACGATCAGGTCACTTGCGATGATCCGGTCAAACAGGAAACCGGCGTCGTCCTTCTGGGCGCAGCCAAATACCGTCCAGTCCTTTTGGCAGGCGCGGCAGGCGGTACAGGGGCGAATCTCCAGATCATAAAGCCAATAGGTCTCCACTTCCGCTCCTCCCTTCCGCAGTTCCTCGCAAAAGGGTACAAGCAGCGCGGCGGTATTCCCCTGTTTCCGGGGGCTTCCCATCAGGATGCAGACGTTCATAGGTACCCTCCTTTTCTTTTATAATTTCAAGCTTACCACACGTCCGGTAAAATGACAATAAAAACCCCCCGGCAAAATGTCGGGGGGGGGACACGCTCACACGGACACGGTCTCCCGGGCAGCTTCCTCCGCCGGGACGGCGGAGGGCAGGCGCTCCCGGGCGACGGCCAGCATCAGCTTGATGCGGTTTTCCTGGTTGACGCGGGTGGCACTGGGATCATAGTCGATGGGGGTGATATTGGCCTGGGGATACAGCTCCCGGATCTTGTTGATCATGCCCTTGCCGCAAATGTGGTTGGGCAGGCATCCGAAGGGCTGGGCGCAGACGATATTCTCATAGCCCGCCCGGATCAGCTCTACCATCTCGGCAGTGAGGAGCCAGCCCTCTCCCATCTTGTCCCCGGTGGAGATGATGCCGTCGGCCAGCTTCACCAGCTCCCGGAACGGGAGGGGCGCATGGAAGCCGTTTTCCCGGAGGGCGTGGATCATAACGTTCTCCATGCCCTCGATGTACTTGAGCAGCACAGCGGAGATGTTCTTTTCCAAAAACGTGCCGCCGTAGAGCCGGGCCGTCTCGGAGGGGTTATAGCAGCAGTACTGCACAAACCCCATCAGGCCGGGAAGATTTACCTCGCAGTCCTGGGAGGCCAGGAATTTTTCCAGGTCGTTGTTGCCCAGGGGGGAATACTTCACATAGATCTCGCCCACCACGCCGACTTTCACCTTCGGGACGCGCCTGACGGGAATGGAGGCAAAGTCCCTTGCTATCCGGGGCATGGCGCCCTTCATCTCATTTCCAGACAGGCCCCGGTCCTCGCGGACCCAGCCGCAGATGGTGTCCAGCCACTTTTCCTGCATGGCGGCGGCACTTCCCTTTTGGACCTCATAGGGCTCCGTCTGGGCCTTCAGGGCAACCAGCAGGTCGCCGTAGTAAATGATGGAAAGGAGCTTGGCCATAAAGGGCACCGTCATGGGAAAGCCGGAGTCCTTCTCCAGGCCGGAGAAGTTCAGGCTCACCACCGGCACCTGGCCGTAACCGGCCTTTGCCAGGGCCTTTCGCAGCAGATGGATGTAGTTGGAGGCACGGCAGCCGCCGCCGGTCTGGGTGATGATGAGGGCCGTGTGGTCCAGATCGTATTTCCCGGAGCTCAGAGCGTCCAGAAACTGGCCGATGACCAGCAGCGCGGGGTAGCAGGTGTCGTTATGGACATACTTCAATCCAAGCTCCGAAACCTGGCTTCCGCAGTTTTCCAGCAGCTCGCAGGTGTAGCCCTCCCGCTCCATGGCGGCGGCCAGGATGCGGAACTGCACCGGCGCCATGTTTGGGATGAGGATCTTATGGGTCTTTTTCATTTCCGGGGTAAACCGGGGATAATTCATGAATTCCTGTTCCATGTTACACGCTTTCCTTTTGCTCATCCAAGGCGGCAAAGAGACTGCGAAGGCGAATGCGCACCGCGCCAAGATTGGTAATCTCGTCGATCTTCAGTTGGGTATAGAGCTTGCCTCCGGCACTGAGAATCGCCTGGGTCTCGTCGGTAGTGATGGCATCCACGCCGCAGCCGAAGGACACCAGATGCACCAGGTCCATATCCGGCTGGGAGCAGCAGTATTTGGCGGCGGCATAGAGCCGGGAGTGATAGGTCCACTGGTTCAGAACGGTGGTGGGGAATTTCTCCACACGGTTGGAGATGGAGTCCTCCGTCACTACGGCGGCCCCGAAGCGGGTGATGAGCGTGTCGATGCCGTGGCTCACCTCCGGATCCACATGGTAGGGACGGCCCGCCAGAACGATGATGCGGCGGCCCTCCGCCCTGGCCTGTTGGATGATCCGCTCCCCCTCCTTACGGATAAGGGCCATGTGGTTGGCATATTCGGCATAGGCGGCGTCGGCAGCGGCGTGGACTTCCCCCCGGGAGATATCCGGGAACTCCCTGCGGAGGATCTCGTACATTTTCCGGGCAAAATCTTTGGGTCGGTGGGGGCCCACGTAGTCATAGATGAATTTGGTGCTTTTGACCTCTGGGCAGTTGCCGGCGATCACCTCCGGATAGTAGGCCACAACCGGGCAGTTATAGTGGTTGTCTCCCAGCCCCTCATCCATGTTATAGGTCATGCAGGGGTAGAAAATGGCGTCCAGACCCAGCTTGGAGAGAAATTTGATGTGCCCGTGGGCCAGCTTGGCCGGGAAGCAGGCGGTATCGCTGGGGATGGTGCCCTGGCCTTTGAGGTAGAGGTCCCGGCTGGAGAGGGGGCTATGGTACACGGCAAATCCCAGCTTTGTGAAAAAGGCGTGCCAGAAGGGCAGCAGCTCCCACATATTCAGACACAGCGGCAGGCCGATCTTGCCCCGCTTGCCGGGGACGGGCTTGTAGCCCAGAATCAGCTTGCGCTTATAGGCGTAAAGGTTCCGCTCGCCGGTATCGGCCTTGCCGGTAATGGGGCGGTCGCAGCGGTTGCCGCTGATAAAGGTGCCCCCGTCAGCAAAGGTGTTGATGGTGAGCTGGCAGTTGTTGCCGCAGCGGCCGCAGATCTCGCTGCGGGTCTCCTGGCGGAAGTTGGAGAGGGCCTGGCGGCCCAGCAGGGTGCTGACCTGGCCCGGACGGGCCTTGCCCTTACCGTAGAGGGCGGCGCCGTAAGCGCCCATAAGGCCGGCGATATCGGGCCGGATAACCTCTACCCCCATCTCCTTTTCAAAGGCCCGGAGGACGGCTTCATTATAAAAGGTGCCGCCCTGGACCACGATATTGCGGCCCAGTTCCTCAGGAGAGGAGGCGCGGATGACCTTATAGATGGCGTTTTTCACCACGCTGATGGACAATCCCGCGGAGATGTTTTCGATGGTTGCGCCGTCCTTCTGCGCCTGCTTGACGCTGGAGTTCATAAAAACGGTGCAGCGGCTGCCAAGATCCACAGGGCGGTCCGCAAACAGGCCCAGCTTTGCAAAGTCCCGCACATCATAGCCCAGGGCCTGGGCAAAGGTCTGCAGGAAGCTGCCGCAACCGGAGGAACAGGCCTCGTTGAGGAAGATGTTGCTGATGGCGCCCTTTTCGATCTTGAAGCACTTCATATCCTGGCCGCCGATGTCGATGATGAAGTCCACATTGGGCAGGAAATGCCGGGCAGCGGTGAAATGGGCCACAGTCTCCACCACGCCGTAATCGGCATGGAAGGCGTTTTTCGCCAGATCCTCGCCGTAGCCGGTGGTTGTGACGGATGCGATATGCAGCGCCGGATGCTCCTCATAGAGCTTTTGCAGCACCTCCCGGATCAGGGGCACGGGATTGCCCAGGTTGGGGCGGTAATCTGTGAATAGAATCCGCTCCTCCTCGTCGATGGCAACCATTTTCACCGTGGTGGAGCCGGAGTCGATGCCGATGTGGACAGGGGCGGCATAATCCGGGCCAAAGGGTATCCGGGGGACGGCCGCCTTGGCATGACGGGCCCGGAACGCCTCGTACTCCTCCTTGTTTTGGAACAGGGGCGGCTGGGATCGGTAGGTCTCCGCTGCGCCGTGGGCGTGCAGGCGCTCCGCCGCCTCCTGCAGGTCAAATTCCTGGTCGGCATAGAAGGCCGCGCCCAATGCCACGAAAAGAAGGCTGTTTTCCGGGCAGGTGCCCTGCACCTTCAAAGTGCGGTCAAAGCTGTCCCGCAGGCATTTGGAAAACGTCAGGGGACCGCCCAGGTACAAAACATTTCCCTTGATGGGCCGTCCCTGGGCAAGGCCGGCGATGGTCTGGTTTACCACCGCCTGATAGATGCTGGCGGCGATATCGGCGGCCTTGCCGCCCTGGTTGATAAGAGGCTGTACATCGCTTTTTGCGAAGACACCGCAGCGGGAAGCGATGGTATACGTCTTTTCAGCCTTCTGTGCGGCCATGTCCATCTCATCGGCGCTCATTTTCAAAAGAGTCGCCATCTGGTCGATGAAGGCGCCGGTACCGCCGGCGCAGGAGCCGTTCATGCGCACTTCCAGGCCATTGGTCAAAAATAAGATCTTGGCGTCCTCGCCGCCAAGCTCAATAATCACATCCGTACCCGGTGCCAGTCGGTTGGCCGCCACCCGGGTGGCAAAGACCTCCTGGACAAAAGGGATGCCCACGCCGTCAGCCATGCCCATACCGGCGGAGCCGGAGATAGCCAGCTTTGCCCGGCGGCCTTGCACATACTGCTCCGCCACGCGGCGAAGCAGCTCCTCGGACTTTTCCAGGATATGGCTGAAGTGGCGTTCATAGGTGCTGTATATTATGTTTCCGGCGTCGTCCACGACCACGCACTTAATAGTGGTGGAGCCTACGTCAAGACCCACTTTCAAAACTGTTTCCTCCTTTAGGAACCAAATACCAAGTATTGCTGCACAATTAGACAGATAACCACATTAGATTGTATGATACACCCCCGGGAAAAAAACTGCAATCGGTTACGGCCCGCAAGCTTGTAAAGAATTTGTTAAAGTTTCCGCGTGCAGCTTTTCCCCCGGCAGGGCTTGGCCTTTTTGTTTTCTTATGCTATACTGGCCTTATTCAGAAGCGAAACGAGGTATTTTCATGGATTCTGTCCTGCTGCACTGCTGCTGCGCCCCCTGTTCCCTCAGCTGCATTGAACCCCTGCGCGGAGAGGGAATCGAACCGGTGGCTTTCTGGTATAATCCCAATATCCACCCCTGGAAGGAATACGAGGCCCGCAGGGACTGCCTTTTGGCCTATGCCCCCACCATCCATATGGAAGTACGGGTGCAGGAGGATTACGGATTGCGGGAATTTGTCCGCCATGTGGCGGAGGACATCGACCACCGCTGCGCCTATTGCTATTCCCACCGCATCGAGGAGACCGCCCGGTACACCGCCGAGCACGGCTTCACCCACTTCACCTCCACCCTGCTGGCCAGCCTCTACCAGGATCACGAGGGGATCGTCCGGGCGGCGGAGCGCTGTGCCAAAGAATACGGCGTGGAATTTCTGTACCGGGACTTCCGCCCCAATTTCCGGGAGGGCAACCGCCGGGCACGGGAGCTGGGTTTCTATATGCAGAAATACTGCGGCTGCGTCTTCTCCGAGCAGGACCGCTATCAGAAGAAGATCGACCGGGACAAGGCGAAGTTCTCCGAATGAGCCCCCGGCGGGAATCCCATTTCAAAAAAAGATGCTGCTTCCTTTGGAAGCAGCATTTTATTCTTATGGAATCCCTTCTCACGCCGCCGTCCCGGTGAAGGCCGTATTCGCTGATGAGGTACCAATAAGGGATCCGGAACCGCGCGCTGCCGTATTGGCGCTCGCAGCGCTGCATGGCCTGGTTGCCGGTGGGTGTGGCAGCCGTCTCTTCCACCGCAAAGAGGATCTCCCTGCTGTTCGCATCATACGCCACAAAGTCCGGCTTTCCCCACCGGATCAGATCGCCGATCTTCTTTGGAACAGGATTCCAGGACCGGTAGGAACTGTATACGATCAGTTCCAGCCGGTTCTTCCCGTTTTCCAGACGGTAACAAGGCTGAAATCCCCTGAGATAGGATTTGCCTGTGCTGTAACCATGAATTCTTGCGATATCCGCGATACAATCACAGCATCAATTCCCCTCGTGGAAGCTGTCCGCCCATATTTCAATGGTCTTTTCCACACGCACACCTCCGTTTCGTCAAATACCGATACCGCCATTAAAAGCCCAATCATTCTCCATCACAAGGGAATGCGGCAAAAAACGCGCACCCTGAGTGTTTCTCAAGGTGCGCGTTTCAGTGTTTTCCTTCTCTTGGCTCAGTTTTTCAGGCTGTGCATGGGAGCGGGGATACGGCCGCCCCGGGCGATAAAAGCGGCGGCGGATTCGCCGTGGACGGGCATGACGGGAGCGCTGCCCAGCAGGCCGCCCATCTCGATGGTGTCGCCCACCTGCTTGCCCGGCGCGGGCAGGAGACGGACGGCAGTGGTCTTGCAGTTCACCATGCCGATGGCCGCCTCATCCGCGATAATGGCAGAGATGGTCTCGGCGCTGGTATCGCCGGGGACGGCGATCATATCCAGGCCCACGGAGCAAACGCAGGTCATGGCCTCCAGCTTGTCTAAAGTCAGGACGCCGCTCCTTGCGGCGGCGATCATACCCTCGTCCTCGCTCACCGGAATGAAGGCCCCGGAAAGGCCGCCCACAGAGGAGGACGCCATCACGCCGCCCTTTTTCACCGCGTCGTTCAAAAGGGCCAGAGCGGCGGTGGTGCCGTGGGTGCCGCAGGTCTCGAGGCCCATCTCCTCCAGGATGCGGGCCACACTGTCCCCGATGGCAGGGGTGGGAGCCAGGCTCAAATCCACAATACCGAAGGGGGTATCCAGACGGCGGCTGGCCTCCTGGGCCACCAGTTGGCCCATGCGGGTGATGCGGAAGGCAGTCTTTTTCACCGTTTCGGCCAACACCTCAAAGGGCTGGCCCTTCACGCCCTGAAGGGCATGATATACCACGCCGGGGCCGGAAACGCCCACGTTGATGACCTTCTCCGCCTCACCCACGCCGTGGAAGGCGCCGGCCATGAAGGGGTTATCCTCCACAGCGTTGCAGAACACTACCAGTTTCGCACAGCCAAGGCCGTCCTGAGCCCGGGTCAGATGGGCAGTCTCCTTGACAATGCGGCCCATAAGGGCCACGGCGTCCATGTTGATACCGGCCTTGGTGGAACCCACGTTTACAGAAGCGCACACCAAGTCGGTGCAGGCCAGGGCCTCGGGAATGGAGCGGATCAGCTTTTCGTCCGCCTTCGTCATTCCCTTTTGCACCAAGGCGGAATAGCCGCCGATGAAGTTGACGCCGGTGGTCTTGGCCGCCCGGTCCAGCACCGCGGCAAAGGGCACGTAGTCCTCCGCCTCGCTGGCTCCGGCCACCAGGGCCATGGGGGTCACGGAAATACGCTTGTTGACGATGGGGATGCCGAATTCCCGCTCGATATCCTCGCCGGTGCGCACCAGCTTTTCGGCGTAGCGGGTAATCTTTTCATAAATCTTATCGCAGGCTTTTTTCGCGTCGGGATCGCAGCAGGACAGCAGGGAGATGCCCATAGTGATGGTGCGGATATCCAGATGCTGCTGGTCGATCATTTCAATGGTGGAGAGGATCTCCTTCTGGTTGAGCATACATTTGCCTCCAAAGTTCGTCCGCAGGCATAAAATCATGAATCATTTTCGCCGCGGCCTAAAGTGTGTCTCCTCGCGGCGCATCCGCTGTGGCCGCCGCTGAAAACATGCCGCCGGCATATCTTCTTAACGCGTCGACGCAGCAAAGCTACCACGGTTTAAGTGCCTTGGGCCCATTCACCGGCGACTTACGTCACTGGTAGGAGGATCTAAACGGTGGACAAAGTCTCCTCTCCCCTTTAAATCCTGTGCATGGCGTCGAATATCTCCTCCCGCTGAATGCGGATGGAGATATCCATCTTGCTCCCCAACTCCTCCAGCTTTTCCCGCAGGTCTCCCACGGTCACGCTGGCCTTCTCCACATCCACGGCCATGACCATGGTGAAGGATCCCTGCAAAATGGTCTGGGAAATATCCAGGATATTCACATTGTTTTCGGCAAGCAAGGCGCAGACGGCGGCGATAATGCCCACCTTGTCCTGGCCCACAACGGTAACGATGGCGTTCATATTGTTCCTCCTACGGCGGCAGGGCCGCGTTTATTTGACCGGGCCATTTTAACACAAACGTCCCGGGAAGTAAAGTACGGGCGCGCATCAGCGCGCCCGTACAAGTCAAGCTTCGTCGAAGAACTTATCATGAATGGCCTTGACGGCGCGGTTGACATCATTTTCATCCAGCAGGACGGAAAGGCGAATCTCAGAAGTGGAGATCATCTGGATGTTGATGCCGGCCTCGAAAAGTGCCTCAAAGACCTTGGCGGCAATACCGGCGTTGCTCATCAGGCCCACACCTACGATGGAGACCTTGCCCACCTTATCGTCGGCCTCGATCCGGTCGAATTTCAGGGTATCCTTATGTTCCTCAAGGATGGCAACCGCCTCCTCCAGATCCTTCTGGTGGATGGTGAAGGAGATATCCTTGGTGTCATCACGGCCAATGGACTGAAGGATATTATCCACATTGATGTTCTTCCGGCTCATCAGCGCAAATACCTGGAATGCGACGCCGGGGCTATGCTGCAGTCCCACCAGGGAGATATGGGCGATGCTGGTATCCTTCGCAACACCTGCGATATTGGTTTTTTCCACTTTGGCGACCTCCTTGATTTTCGTGCCGGGCTTGCGCTCAAGACTGGACACGACTTCCAAATTCACTCTGAACTTCTTTGCCAGTTCCACGCTGCGGTTATGCAGCACCTGGGCTCCCTGAGATGCCAGCTCCAGCATCTCGTCATAGGTGATCTCATCCAGCTTCCGTGCCGTGGGCACGATGCGGGGATCGGTGGTATAAACGCCGTCCACATCGGTATAGATCTGGCACAGGTCCGCCTGGAAGGCAGCCGCCAGGGCCACGGCGCTGGTATCGCTGCCGCCCCGGCCCAGGGTGGTGATATCGCCCTTGCGGTCAATGCCCTGGAAGCCGGTAACGATGACAATGCGGTGCTGGTCCAGCTCGGTGCGGATGCGGTCGGTGTCGATTTTGCGGATACGGGCGTCGGAATGGACCCCCGTGGAGTGGATACCCACCTGCCACGCCGTAAGAGAGATGCAGGGCAGACCCATGGACTCCAGCGCCATGGCGCACAGGGCAACGGAGATCTGCTCGCCGGTGGCCAGCAGCATATCCATCTCCCGCTTGGAGGCGTGGGGATTGATCTCTTCCGCCTTGGCGATGAGGTCATCCGTGGTGTCACCCTGGGCGGAGAGTACCACGATCACGTCGTTGCCCTGCAAATAGGTTTCCGCAATAATTCCAGCCACATTTCGGACACGCTGGGCATCCTTCACGGAGCTGCCTCCGAATTTTTGTACAATTAAACTCATAGTCTTTCCTTCTTTGCTCCAGATTGGGTCCACCCCATCATACGCGGCGGACGATGGATTTGGGAATCAGTCAAGCACGCGGAATCCCGCCAGGACCTGCAGCCCGGCGGCGCGCTCCGCCGCCTCCCCGGCCTTCAGACCTTCGGTGAGGAACGCCGTTTCCCCGCCCTCAGCCGCCAGGACTTCCACCGTCCCAAAGGCGGCCGCAGCCTCCGCTTCGCTTCCGGCGATGCGGAAATAATGGCGGGAAACCAGCTTGGCCGGGTCCTCATAGCCATCGCTGACGGGGGACCAGCCGATCTCCTCCCGGGCGGGACTTGCCTGCAGGCACTCCATCACATCTGCCACACAGGCGGAAGCGGTAGGCAGCTCTCCGGCGCCCTTGCCGTAGAACATAACCTCTCCGGTGGCGTTGCCCTTGACCACCACGGCGTTGAACACATCCTCTACCCCGGAAATGGGGTTCTCCTCAGCGATCAGGTGGGGAGCGACATAGGCGGTGCGGCGGCCTCCCTCCAGCCTCAGTGCGCGGCCCAGGAGTTTGATGCGGTAACCCGCCTTCCGGGCGATTTCAACATCCCGCAGGGAGATCTTTGTGATGCCCTCCATGGGCACCGCTCCGGGGTCCACCTGGGCGCCGAAGGCCAAATCCGCCAGGATGCAGATCTTCCGGCCGGTATCATGGCCTTCCACATCGGCGGTGGGATCCGCCTCGGCATAGCCCTTTTCCTGAGCCTCCTTCAAAGCGTCGGCAAAGCCCGCGCCGGTGCGGATCATCCGGGTCAAGATATAGTTTGTGGTGCCGTTCAAAATGCCGTACACCTCATCAATGCGGTTGGCGGCCATGCACTGGGTCAAAGGATGCAGGATGGGGATGCCGCCGCCCACGCTTGCCTCAAAGAGATAATTTACGTTTTTGGCCTTCGCCAGAGCCAGCAGCTCGCAGCCCTTTTCCGCCACCAACTGCTTGTTGGCGGTGACCACGTGCTTTCCGGCCATGAGGGCGCGCTTGGTATACTCGTAAGCGGCCTCCACGCCGCCGATGGTCTCCACCACCACCCGGATCTCCGGATCAGAGGCGATCTTTTCGAAGTCATCCGTCATCAGGTGGCGGTAAGCCCCCTCCCGGAAGTGGCGTACCAAAACGGTCTTGACGGCCAACGGCTCTCCCAGCTTGCGGCTGATCTGGGCGGCGTTGGCTTCCACTACCTTCGCAACGCCGGTCCCCACGGTGCCAAGGCCCATGATCGCAATCTGAATCATTTTTTCCCTCTCCTTTTCTCAGCCCGCCAGAATTTCAAACTTCACGACCCCCTCCAGTCCGGAGGCCTGGGAGATGAGCTGCTCCAAAGACTCCTCCATATCCGAGGTCTCTGCCGAGACCGTCAGCGCGGCGCAGCCGTTGGTGGGGATGCTCTGATTGATGGTCAGGATATTGGCGCCGGAGGCAGCAAACACGCTCAGCACCCGGGACAAAACGCCCGCCGTATCCTTGAGCATGGCGTAAAAGGTGATGATGTGTTCCGACTTCATGTCATTGAAGGGCTGTACCGAGTCCTTATACTTGTAAAAAGCGCTGCGGCTGATGCCCACCAGCTTCGTGGCCGCGCCCACGGTGTCTACCTCGCCGGTCTGCATCATCCGTTTGGCTTCCGCCACCTTGATGAAGATATCCGGCAACGCGTCCGCAGCCACGATGTAGTATTTGATCGGCTTTGCCATATCGTCCGCCTCCTGTGGTCATTTGTCTTTGAATATGACTCATCTTACCATATTTGACGCCGGACTTCAACAAAACCGCCTTAATTTTCTTTGTTTAAAACAGTGAAATTCTTTTTTCTCTGTCCCTGCCGTATAGATATTTTGCCCACAAAGGCCTCAAAAAGAAAGAAGGCTGCCTTATGGCAGCCCTCCTTACAACCATTTTCACTAAGTTCACGTCTCTGCTTCATAGACAGCCTTAATGCCTTTGTACGTCTCATAGCAATCCAGCTTCGAGACCGTCTCAAAGGGCGCGTGCATGCTCAGGACAGGCACGCCGGCATCCAGGGTGGTAATGTTGCGGTTGGCCATATACATCGCCACAGTACCGCCGCCGCCTGCATCCACCTTGCCGAGCTCAGCAATCTGCCAGATGACGCCCGCCTCGTCGAAAATGCGGCGGACATAGGCCACCGTCTCCGCGTCGGCGTCAGAGGCGCCGGACTTCCCCCGGGCACCGGTATACTTGCAAAGGCCGATTCCGTAGTTGAGGAAGGCAGAATTGCGCTTTTCATAGACCTCGGCAAAGTCCGGGTCATAGGCAGCAGTCACATCCGCGCTGAGGCAGAAGGACTTCTCAAAGCACACCCGCAGGGCCACACCCTGGGCGGCGCACAGGTCCTCCATGAAGGTATCGAAGGCGGCGGACTGCATTCCCGTCACGCCGTCGGAACCGATCTCCTCCTTATCCGCCAGAACGCAGACAGCAGTCTTGGCGGGGGTCTTGTCCAGGTCCAGCAGCGCTTTGAGGGCGGCATAGCCGCAGACACGGTCATCATGTCCGTAAGCGCCGATCATGGACCGGTCAAGGCCGATGTCGCAGGCAGCCACGGCAGGAACAGCCTCCAGCTCGGCGGAGTTGAAATCGTCCTCCGTAATGCCGTACTTGTCGTTGAGCAGCTTCATCACCGCCAGCTTCACGCGGCCGGAGTCCTCCTCATCGCCGATGGGGCGGCTGCCAAGGAGCAGGTTCAGCGTCTCTGCGGGAATGGCGCTGCCCAGAGGCTTCTTGCTCTGCTCCGCTCCCAGGTGGGGCAGCAGGTCGGTGATGACCAGCCGGGGATCGCCCGGATCGGCGCCGATGTTCACGCTCACGCTGCTGCCATCTTTCATGGCCACAACACCGTGCAGCTCCAGGGGGATGGCCACCCACTGATATTTGCGGATGCCGCCGTAATAGTGGGTCTTGAAAAAGGCCATCTCGGCATCTTCATACAGCGGGTTGGGCTTGAGGTCCAGGCGGGGCGCGTCAATATGGGCGGCAGCGATCTGGGTGCCGGTGGAAAGAGGCTCTTTCCCGATGTGGGCCAGGAGAACCGCCTTGCCCCGGTTGCAGTAATAGAGCTTGTCCCCCTCTTTTACCTCCATGCCCCGCTCATAGGGGCGGTAACCCTTTTCGGCCGCCAGACGGATGACCTCGGCAGCGCAAAGGCGCTCCGTCTTACCGGCGTCCAGGAAGGCCTTGTAGCCTTCACAATATGCTTCCACGGCCATCATCGTTTCCCCGGAAACGATGTCATATCCATTTTTCTTGGTGGTAAGCAGCTTCTTTTTCAGTTCCTTCATCTCATCAGACATATCGCATTCCTCCTTATGCGGCTCTTACGGTTCCGATTCTTCACAGCATTTCCATTCATTTGGCGGATAACCCTCTCCGCCGCTCCGGACCACCTGCAGTGCCAGGATATCCAAGGGCGGCAAAAGCGCCGGTCCCTTCAGGAACCCTCATCCGTCCTGCAGGCCTTTCAGCCATTTTGCCGGGAAGCTGCACCGTGGCGCTTTTCTTCTTCAACGCCCTCGATCAGACGGCGGAAATACAGCTCCGCCTCCTTTCGGAATTCCTCCGGTGTATCGGCGGCATTGGTCAGCTCGCAGTCGCATTTGCTGCGGTAATACTCATCCGACTTCTGGGCGGAGATACGCAGCCTTGCATACTGCTCGGTGATATTGTCACGGGCCATGATGCGGCGCACCCGCAGCTCCACCGGCGCGGTGACGGCAACGGTACGGTCGCACAGCCGGTTCAGGCCGCTTTCCAACAGGTTGATGGCGTCGATGGCGTAAAGGCCGTCGGGCAGCCGTCCCACACGGCGCTCCACTTCCGGCACCAGGAAGCGGAAGACAATGTCGTTGAGCTGGGCCAGACGGTCCTTTTTCGCAAAGACCTCCTCTCCCAGCTTGCGATGGTTCAGACTGCCATCTTCAGAAAAGACGCCGGGAAACTTCTCGTTAATGGCGTTGCGCAGGTCCTCGCTCTGCTCCAGCATCTCGTGGTAAACGGCGTCGCAGTCAATGATCTCACCCCCAAGGGCCTGGATGGCCCGCAGCGCGCTGGTCTTACCTGCACCGGTGCAGCCGGTCAGTCCCAGGATGATGCGTTGACTGTCTGCCTGGACCACATGGAAACCGGCGGCTTTTTTCAGCCGGTTTCCAATGGCAAGGCCGAGGCCCCGGTTATCGGGACACTGGGCGTAGATCTCCGTGACGCCGCTTTCATCAAAGGACCGCAGAGCATCGAACACCCGCTGGGCCTGGGTCTGCTTATCGGCACTGGGGCCAAGGGTGTGGACCTCCTGTCCCTTGAACAGGTGGGCGTACTCGTCAAAGCAGATCACCCCGGAAGCAGCGCTCACCCGGCGGGCGATTTCAGCAGCGGAGGCCGCCGGCGCACCGGTGACCACCGTGACGGGGGCCTTGGGGGCATAATGGCGGTACTTCATACCGGGGGCCTTGGGCTTTTCCCCCTCCGCCAGGGTTCCGGTGATGGCCTTATCCACGTCGATATGGCCGATCAGGCGCTCCAGATCCTCCATCGGCAGTCCGCCGGGACGCAGCAGCCGGGGCGGCTCGCACGTGAGGTCCAGGATGGTGGATTCCACCCCAACGGTACAGGGGCCGCCGTCCACGACGCCATCAATCTTGCCGTTCATATCCTCCAGAACGTCCTGGGCCGTGGTACAGCTGGGCCGGCCGGAGGTGTTTGCGCTGGGGGCCGCGATGGGAATGCCCGCTTCCCGGATGATGGAAAGGGTCACGGGATGGTTGGGGCAGCGGACTCCCACTGTGTCCAGTCCCGCCGTGGTCTCATCCGGCACGATGCTCTTCCGCTTCAAAATCATGGTCAAAGGACCGGGCCAGAACTTCCGCGCCAGCACATAGGCGATGGGCGGGATGTCGGCGCAGTAGCGGGGCAGCCACTGAGGGCCGGTGACATGGAGGATGAGGGGGTTATCCTGGGGACGCCCCTTCGCCTCAAAGATCCGGTTCACGGCTTTCGGGTCCAGACCGTTGGCCCCAAGGCCATACACTGTCTCCGTGGGAATGGCCACAAGGCCTCCCTCCCGCAAAATCTTGGCGGCCGCGGAGATATTGTCCTCGATCCGCTTTTGCTGTCCTTTGGTATCCCGCAGGTCATAATAGATCGTCTGCATAATTTCGCCTCTATCTCTCTATCGGGCAAGCACCCGGTTGTTGAGTGGTTAATAATTGTTCGCTGTTTTTCAGACGTTCGGCCTGATCTGCCGTCACAAGGGCATCGATCAGTTCGTCCAGGGCGCCATCCATGATGGCGTCGATCTTATAGAGGGTCAGGCCAATGCGGTGGTCAGTGACCCGCCCCTGGGGGAAGTTGTAGGTGCGGATGCGTTCGCTGCGGTCTCCGCTGCCCACCTGGCTTTTCCGCGCCGCGGCGGTGGCGGCGCTCTGCTTTTCACGCTCCATGTCCAAAAGGCGAGAGCGGAGCACCTTCATGGCCTTATCCTTGTTTTTATACTGGCTTCGCTCATCCTGGCATTCCACCACAAGGCCCGTGGGAAGATGGGTGATGCGGATGGCGGATTCCGTTTTGTTGACGTGCTGGCCCCCCGCGCCGGAGGAGCGGTAGGTGTCGATCTGCAGCTCCCTGGGGTCGATCTCCAGTTCCACATCCTCCGCCTCCGGCAGCACAGCCACCGTGGCGGCACTGGTGTGGATCCGGCCGCCGGACTCCGTCTCCGGCACCCGCTGCACCCGGTGGACGCCGCTCTCAAATTTCAGCCGGGAAAAGGCTCCCTCGCCCTCAATAAGGACGCTGCACTCCTTCACGCCGCCCAGCTCCGTCTCATTCAGGCTGACTATATCCATTTTCCAGCCTTTGCTCTGGGCATACATGGTGTACATACGAAGCAGGGAGTGGGCAAAAAGCGCCCCTTCCTCTCCCCCGACGCCGCCCCGCAGCTCCATGATGACGCTGCGCTCATCGTTAGGGTCTCTCGGCAGGAGCAGTATCTTCAATTCCTCCCGCAGCCTCTCCATCTCCTCTTTCGCCTGCTCCAGTTCCTCACGGGCAAGGTCCCGGAAATCCGGGTCGTGGAGCAGCCACTCCGCCTGGGCCCGCTCCTCCTCCGCCTTTTCATAGGCGCGGTAGGCCTCCACCACGGGGCCAAGTTCCTTCAGTTCCCGGTTGATGGAGCGCAGCTTCGCCGCATCTCCATAAACACCGGGGTCGGAGAGCTGGGCCTCCAGGTCTTCATAGCGAAGGGCCATGGACTTTAGTTTATCCAGCATGGGCCGTCTCCTTTCCTCTTACGCATATCCTCCGGGCATCCTGCCGCAGCGCGCCGGAAAGAGGACCTATTTCGCCAGAAACTCCCGCACCTGGCGGAGGAACTCCTCCTGCCAGAAGGCATAGCCCACGGAGCCGCTGCGCAGCGACACGGCGGCACAATGGCCGCAGGGCGTATAGAGGTCCATCTGCTCGTAGACCTCCTCGTTTTTATCCTCGCTGCCACGGAGAATCACATAGGCGGCGGCCGGGATCTTCTTGCCGTACTTTTTCAAAAAGCTGCGCATCACGCAGGAGCAGCGCCCCGCCCAGACGGGGGTACCCAAAACCACAAGGCGGTACTGCTCCAGAGGCTTTTCCGTCTCAAAGGGAGAAACAGGCGGTACGGTGCGGCTCATGGCGTCCAGCCCACAGCGAAGCCAGCCCTTCACTCCCGACCGCTCCACACCATCTCTGATCTCCACCATCTCTGCCCCCAGTGTCTCGGCGATCTGGGTCATGGTAGTCTTGGTATGGCCGGTTCTTGAATAATAGATACATAAAATATCGCTCATGGCGATTCTCCTTAATCAAAGAGTAGCGTTTTCACCAGCGCGAAGGATTCCCGCAGGTAATAATTGGCGGTGAGCCACCGCCAGGGAAGCTCCGCCGGGATACCGACGGTGGTCAGCCCTTCCCTCCGGGCAATCAGCTCCGCCCGGAAGATGTGAAAATCATTGGTGACGACGGCGATGACCGCCGTTTCCGTGTCCACACCATGCTCTTCCAGCATGGCTTTTGAGAACGCAAAGTTTTCCGCCGTGTTGGTGGAGCGGTCTTCCAAAAGGAATTGATGGGGCGTATCGGTGGGCCGCAGGGGATGACTGGTCAGGGCACGGTACATGGCCTCCGCCTCGGAGATATCCTCCCCACTGCCCTGGCCGCCGGAGAGGACGATGGGAATCTTCTCATTTCCATCGGCGAAAATATATTCCGCTGCTTTGTCGATGCGGCTTTGCAGCGCCAAGGAGGGCCGCCGGCCGTTGACGCCGGCTCCCAGCACGATGACCGCGTCCGCCTCCGGCAGGGTGGCCTCCGCCCTGCCGCCCCGGAGAATGGCAATCTCAAAGCATTCAAGCACCACCGCGCCCGCGCATATACCGACAAGGAAAATCCTTTTACATGTTCTGAAAAAGCGGTGTTTTTTCTCCAATCTCCCCAGCGCCACCCACAAAAGGCACAACCCGCCCAGACCCAGGAGGAAATAGGCGGAAAACCGCATACCGGGAACGGCAAACGTCACCGCGCCCAAGGTCCAGAACAGGGCCGCAGCACTCAGGTATACCCGCTCGTGTTTCATTTATCCTTCCGCTTCCTCGCTGAGCTGCTCCCAGCGTTCGTAAAGTGCATCCAACTCGCCCTGAACCGCGTCCTTTTGTTTCAAAAGGTCGTTCAGTTTTTCATAGTCACAGGCAGCAGCCTCCATCTCCCCCTCCAGGGCGGCGATACGCTCTTCCGCCTTGGCAATCTCCCGCTCGCAGATGGTCAACTGGCGGCGGGCAGCCTGCTGGGCCTTGTTGCCCCGCTGGGGGCGCTCTGTAATTGTCTTTTCCTTTACAGGTTTTGGCGACTCTGCCTTTTCTGCTTCTTCCTGGGCTTTCACCTGCCGGTATTGGGCAAAGCCCATGGGATAGTCTGTGATGGTGCCGCCATCCAGCTCCCAGATGCGGGTGGCAAACCGGTTGATGAAATAGCGGTCGTGGGAGACAAAGAGAAGGGTCCCGTCATAGGCCTCCACCGCCTCTTCGATCCACTCCCGGGAAGCGATGTCCAGATGGTTGGTGGGCTCGTCCAGGATAAGGAAGTTGATCTCGTCATCCATCAGCATACAAAGCCGCAGGCGGCTCTGCTCGCCGCCGGAGAGGACGGAGACCGGCTTGAGTACATCCTCCCCCCGGAACTCATAGGCGGCCAGGCGGTTTCTGGCGCTCTGGGCGGAGAGGCCCCGCTTGGCGGCCATCATGTTTTCCACCAGGTTCCAGTCGGGATGGTCAAAATGAATGATCTGCGGCAGATAGGCAGCCCGGACCTGGGGGCCGGTGCGGATCCGGCCGTCATCGGGATACAGCTCTCCCATAATCATTTTGATCAGAGTGGACTTGCCGGTGCCGTTATCACCGATAAGGGCGATGCGCTCGCCGCCTTCCACCTTCAGTGTGATGCCGTCAAAAAGGTGCTTGTCCCCGAAGGACTTGGCGAGACCCCGCATGGAGAGCACCTCGTCCCCGTGAAACTCCGCCGTATTGAAGCGGGCGTCCATCTTCCGGGCCTTGGTGGGCTTGGAGGTGGTACGCATCCGCTCGATGCGTTTTTCCATGGAAATGGCACGGCGGTAGGTCTTGTCCATTCCCTGGAAGGCCCAAAGGCGAAGCTGCTCCGCCGCATGCTCCAGCTGCTGGATCTTGGCCTGCTCCTTCAGGTACTGCTTCATGCGTTCCTGATAGCGGCGCTCCTTTTCCACGGCGTAAAAGCTGTAGTTTCCGCTGTAAAATTCCGCCTTGCCGTCCTGGATCTCAATGACCCGGGTAACCACACGGTCCAGGAAGTAGCGGTCATGGGAGATGGCCACCACGGTACCCCGGAAACGGCGGATATAATCCTCCAGCCACTCCGTTGCGTGAAGATCCAGGTGGTTGGTGGGCTCGTCCAGAAGGAGGATATCCGTATCCTCCAGGATGAGGCGGCCAAGGTTCACCCGGGTCTTTTCCCCGCCGGAGAGCTGGTCAAAAAGCTGTGCGCGCATATGGTCGGAAATGGAGAGGCCGTTTGCGATCTTGTTGACGGCAACATCCGTATCATAGCCGCCAAATACCTCAAAGCGTTCACTGAGCTTTCCATAGCGCTTCAAAATGGCACTGTCACTCTCCCCCGCCGCCATACGCTGGGCGAGGGTCTCCATCTCCTCCGCCAGGGCGTGGAGCCGGGAAAAGGCGCTGCGCAACACATCTTCCACGGTGTAGCCCGCCGGGTAGACCGGGATCTGGGAAATGAGTCCCACCCGGCGGTCCTGGCCAATGGTGACAGTTCCCTCATCATAGTCCATCTCGCCGGTGAGGATCTTAAAAAGGGTTGACTTTCCGGCGCCGTTGCGGCCCAGAAGTCCCACCCGCTCGCCCTGGTCAACCTGGAACGTGAGTCCATCCAGGATGTTTTTTCCCACCTCAAAGGATTTGACCAGGCCGTTTACCTGTATCTCAATCATAAATCTCTTTCAACTGCTCCACAATGGCCTCAAAATGCATGGCGTGGGAGGCCTTCACCAGCATGGCTGTGCCGCTTCCCAACTGTCCCTGCAGGGTCTGGGCGGCTTCCTCTTTCGTTGCAAAATGCAGCACCTCGCCGCCGCTTTGAGCCGCGCCCTCCGCGATCTTTTCTGCCTTTGGGCCGATGGCAACCACCAGGTCAATGCCCAGCATGTTGGCAAGAGCGCCCATATTATAGTGAGCCTGCCCGGTGAGCTCCCCCAACTCGCCCATGTCTCCCAGAACGGCCACCTTGCGCTCGCACTCTGTCTTGGCCAGCACCTCCAGCGCAGCAGCCACAGACTGGGGATTGGCATTATAGCAATCGTCCAGGATGATGCGGCCTTCCGGCAGGTGGACCACCCGCATCCGGGAGCCGGTGGGCTCATAGGCGGCAACGCCGCGGACGATCTCCTCGTGGCTGAGCCCCAGCTCCTCTCCCACCGCCACGGCGATGGAGGCGGCATAGGCCATATGGGCGCCGGGGGCGGGGATGGTGAGGGCGTAGGAGTCCTTTTTCGTCACCACGGTGCAGGTGATACCCTCCACGCCGTGGTCGGCAAGATCCTTGATGCAGGCGCCGCAGTGCTCAGACTGGCCGCAGCGCAGGATGCGGAAGTTCCCCTCCTTCACCGTGTTCAGCAAGGCGTCATCCCCATTGAGGACCGCAAGGCCGCCGGGCCGCAGATGCTCAAAAATCTCGCACTTGGCCTGGAGGATTCCCTGGCGGCTCCCCAAAAACTCAATGTGGGCGTCGCCGATGTTAGAGATCACGGCGATATCCGGCTGTACCATGGCGCCGAGATATTCGATCTCGCCGAAGTGGTTCATACCGGTTTCGATAACGGCGGCCTGATGGCCCTTGTCCAGTCCCAGGAGGGTCAGGGGGGTGCCGATGTCGTTATTGAAATTTCCCTGGGTCTTCAGGGTGCGGAACCTGGCTCCCAGAACAGAGGCAATCATTTCCTTCGTGGTGGTCTTGCCCACGCTGCCGGTGACCTGGATGAAGGGGATCCGGAACTGTTTACGGTAAGCCGCGGCCAGCCGCCGCAGGGCAAGGCGGGTATCGTCCACCTGGATGTAAAACTTGTCGTCACGCAGCGTCTGGGGGACTTTGGCGCAAAGGCAGCCCGCCGCGCCGTTCTCCAGCGCCGTTTCGATGAAATCATGGCCGTCGAACACCTCGCCCACCCAAGGGAGGAACAGGCAGCCCTCCACAAGCTTGCGGCTGTCGGTACACACCTGGGTGATGGGGGCGGTATCCTCCCGGGGATTCAGCCACTTTCCCTCCACCGCCTCGGTGATCTCAGATATCGTCATGGCCAGCATAGGCTCACCCCCTTCTCTTCAAATGATAAGACTGCTGCACGATCTCCTCGCACAGCTCGTTATAGCTCATGCCGATGGCGGCAGCCTCCTTAGGGACAAGGCTGGCAGAGGTCATGCCGGGCAGGGAATTGATCTCCAGGCACCAGAAACGGCCATCCCGGTCCATGAGGAAATCAGTGCGGGAGTAAACCTCAAGTCCCAGGGTGTGATGGAGCTTCAAGGCCAGCTTTCCCATTTCCTCCTGCTGCTCCGGCGTGATCGGAGCGGGGCAAAGCTCCCGGGCACCGCCCGCCTGGTACTTTGCGGCATAGTCGAAGTCCTTTTCGGCGGGCAGGATCTCCACCGCGGGAAGGGCACGCTCCCCCAGGACGCCCACAGTCAGCTCCCGGCCGTAGATGCGCTCTTCCACCAGCACATTTCCGCCGAAGGAAAGCACCTGGATCAGAGCGTCCTTCAGCTCCTCCCTGCTCTCCGGCAGGAAGACACCCAGGGAAGAGCCGCCGCCGGTGGTCTTTACCACACAGGGCATGGGAAGCTCCCGGGCAAGGCGCTCCACATCCTCCGCGCCGTAGCGCAGAAGCTGCCATTTGGGGGTGGGGATGCCGGCGGAATCCATCATTCTCTTGGTCATGGCCTTATCCATGGCAAGACCGGAGGCAAGATAACCGCCGCCGGTATACCGGATCCCCAGAAGATCAAAGGTGGCCTGAACGCGGCCATCCTCCCCATCCTGGCCGTGAAGGCCCAGGAACACGATATCCGCCAGCGCACAAAGCTCCAGCACATTGGGGCCGAAGAGGCGGCTGCTCTGGTCCTTCCGCGCCGTGCGGACGGCGGAGAGATCCGGTGCGGTAATGTCGATCTTCGCGTCAGGGCAAAGGCCGTCTGGGGTATCAAAGAGGGTCTCCAGATCCTCCGGCACTTTTTCCAGCCCTAAAAACAGATCTACCAGAATAGCCCGGTGGCCATTGGCACGCAGAGCGCGGCAAACAGAGGTGCCCGTCACCAGGGAGACGGTACGCTCTGTGGAGAGGCCACCGGCCAATACAACGATTTTCATGCTGATCGTTCCTTCCCAAATGCGCTTTCGCGCAGTGATTCAAATCATTGTGCATAGTTGCATAGTAATTCTATTTTAATTTATATAGTTTATCACAATCAAACAGTGAATACAACAGGTAAAATGGTGAGTCCCCCACACCGGATACCGCCTTCCCCGGGGAGTCCCGGACGCAGGCCGAGAGGATGGGTCAAACAGTGGTGGATTGCGGACTCTACCGCCATTCGGTTGACGTTTTCCTCCTTTGGCCTTAGGATAAAGGACGGAGGTGGACACCATGTTTGAAATCGACAAACAGGCATTCGGCGCATTCGTCTGCGCTCTCCGAAAGGAGCGGGGCTTGACCCAAAAGGAGCTTGCCCATCGGCTCTTTATCTCCGACAAGGCTGTCAGCAAATGGGAAACGGGCGTCAGCATCCCCGATACAGCGCTGCTGATCCCTCTCTCCCAGGTGCTGAAGGTCACGGTGACAGAGCTTCTGGAATGCCGCCGCAGCGAGAAAACGACGCTGGACGCCGACGAGGCGGAGGCCCTGGTACAAAAAGCCATCCGCTTTTCCGGGGAGGAGTCCCCCCGCCCGGACAGGAGGAAAAACGGGCTCATCCTCCTGGGTTCTGCCGCTGCCGCGGCACTGGAGCTGGCGGCGGTGTATCTGCTGGGATCTCCTCCGGAGGACGCCGTTTCCCTCTTCCTGATGCCCCTTTTGGCCCTGATTTTTGGCGCTTACTTCTGGCTGTTCATCCGGGAACAGCTGCCCAACTACTACGACGAAAACCCCATCAGCGCTTACAGCGACGGCTTTTTCCGCATGAACCTCCCCGGCGTTTCCTTCAACAACAGCAACTGGCCCTATATCATCCGGGCAGGCCGGGCGTGGACACTGGCGGTTCTGCTGGGGGGGCCTTTGGCCTACGGGGCGCTGTATCTCCTCTTCCCTCCCCATCTGGCCCGGAACGGAGAATTCGTCCTCCTGGCAGTTGTATTGGGGGGACTGTTTATCCCCCTGTATCTGGCAGCAAAGCGGCACGCATAAAAAAAGAAGACACAAGTGTCTTCTTTTTTTATGCGTGCAAAAGCTGTGCACCGGCATTCAGCCACCGTGGCAGCCGGCGCCGATCTGCGCATCAGATTCACTTCCGCCACGGTGCGCGGCCGGTTTTTATTTCACCTGACGGTTTTTTACGAATTCCGCACTGGGGGTAACATGAACGGTGTTGTACACCTGGTAGACCACCATACCCGGACGGGCTCCGGCAGGCTTTTTCACATTCTTCACCGGGGTATAATCCACGGGCACGTTGCCGCTCTCACGGGCCTGGGAATAATAGGCTGCGATCTTGGCTGCCTCCACGATGGTATCATCGTCCACAGCCTTCCCCTCCGTGCAGAGAATGGTGTGGGAACCGTGGATCTTCTGTGTGTGGAGCCAGATGTCCCGGTGGTCCGCGTCCTTCATAGTGAGCTTGTCGTTCTGACGGTTATTGCGGCCCACCAGCACCCGGTATCCCGTGGAAGTGCGGAACTCCCGCGGCTTGGCCGGGCGGCGGGTCTCCTTTTTCCCCTGCCGGCGGAGAAAGCCCGCCTCCCGCAGCTCGTCGCGGATGTCGTTGAAATCCTGCTCCAGCTCGGCTTTGTCGATCTCCTCCAATACGCTCTCCAGATATTCCAGATCGCGGCGGGCGATCTCCATCTGCTCCCGGAGATGCTTTTCCGCTGTTTTGGCTTTATTGTAGCGCTTATAGTACTTGGCGGCGTTTTGTTGGGGCGTCAGCAGCGGATCCAGAGGGATGGTAATGGCGGCGCAGTTCTCATCGTAGAAATTCTCGCAGGTCAGCTTGCTCTGCCCACGCTCCATGCGGTAGAGGTTGGCGGTGATGAGGTCGCCGCAGATACGCAGCTCATCCCGGTTCTGAGTGGCGGCGTAATCCTTTTCCTGCATGGCCAGCTTGCGGCGCATACGGTCCCTGGCGGTGGTGGCGGTGCGGATCAGCTCCGCTCCCCGCTGACGCACCCGGTCCAGGCGCTCCCGGGTCTCATAGAAAGCATCCAGCAGCGCGGAAAAGCTGGGGTAGGTTTCCGATTCCATCAAACTGCCGTACTGGGTAATGGGGAAACAGGAGAACTCCGCGGGGCGCCCCTCTCTTTTCAGGCAGATTGGTGTAAAGTTATTTTCCTCTACATCGGTTGAAAATCCATGCAATTCATGCCACAATCTATCCTCTTCTCCGGCAGTCAGTGCGAAGATATGCCGGTCGGTCTCCCCTGTCGCCCGAAAGACGATCTCCCTGGCCATCAACGGAGCGATACCGAAATAGTTATCCAGCAAAAAGGCGTCCGCCTGACGCTCCGGCTGGGCGGCGGCCAGTTTTTCCCGGAAACCCTCCTCCGTCTCCGCCGTCACGGCGAGCCGTCCGGCGGCGGGGGGCTGTTCGTAATAAAGGCCCGGCAGCACCTGCCGCTGGGGCGACATCTCCGCGTCCACCCGGCGCATACAGTCAATGATGCGGCCGTCCCCGTCCAGCAAGATCAGGTTGGAACGGCGGCCCATAGCCTCCAGTATCAGCGTCCGTTTTCCCGGGCGGCCGAAATCATCAATCATGTCCAGCTCGATGCGCACCAGGCGCTCCAGAGGCGGCTGGGTGATATCGGCAATCTTCGCACCCACCAGGTGCTTGCGCAGCAGCATACAAAACATGGGAGGCTCCGCCGGATTGTCCCGGGTGATTTTCGTCAGCTGCAGCCGTGGGGCATTGGCCCCGGCGTTGAGCAGCAAACGGCGGCTGCCCCGCAGCAGCAGGATCACCTGGTC
Organism: Oscillospiraceae bacterium; assembly: GCA_016293265.1. Taxonomy (GTDB): domain Bacteria; phylum Bacillota; class Clostridia; order Oscillospirales; family Oscillospiraceae; genus Oscillibacter. The sequence goes on from JAEDEN010000004.1 coordinate 39,036, forward strand.
CCGGGCGGGCTGCTGGACTTTTTCAATACGCAGTCCCAGCAGTTCCCTCCGAAGCTCCGCCACCAGGGCCTGCAGGGAAATCGCGTCCAAAGGCATAGCTTATTCCTCCATCATCTTGCAAAAAAGTTCATTGACCCGCTCTTTCCGGCCCTTCAGATACAGCCATCCAAACAGGGCCTCCAGGGCGGTGGCCTCGCCGTACTGGGCGCGGCTGACATGTCCCGGAACCGTGCGCACCTGGGCATTGCGGCCCCGCTTGAAAACGGACAGTTCCTCCTCTGTCAAAAGAGGCAGGATGCGCTCCGCCTTTTCCGCCTGGGATTCGGCGCAGACCAGATGGATGGTGGCCTGGTGGAGGCCCTTGCCCGTGGCCTTGCCGTGGGCGCAGAGCCATGTGCGTACCAAAATCTCAAAGACCGCGTCCCCCATATGGGCAAGGCCGATGGAGCTGATGGAGCGAAGCTGGTCATCCGTCAGTACAGGTGCAAAATAGTTTTCCATGAAAGCAGACTCCTGATCGTTTGTATTTCCATTTCCGCCGAATTATATCATACTTCTTCCCTCTTGTCACTGCTCTGCGGCCAAAAATAAGCCCCGCGCCGAGGCGCGGGGCTGCTCTCTATGAACTTAGCAGCAGTTGGACTGGTTGTTGCCGCAGCCGCAGCCGCAGCCGCCCCAGTTATTGTTGCCGCAGCAGACCCAGATGATGATGAGCAGGATGATGATCCAGCAGCAGTTACCGCCACCCCAGTTATTGTTGCACATAAAGGAACCTCCTAAGAGAAGTCGTAGACCGAACTCATCGGCCTCAATCCATACTATGCGGTCCCCCAAAATGAGTGCGAAGGTTTTTACAGGCGCTGTGTGGTGACAAGCTCCCGGGCGCTCCTCCATTCCTCAGATGTGAATACTCTTTTTTCCTGCAGGCGAGCGGCCAGGGTATCCCCCTCCGGCAGCGCCGCATGGAGCGCATAATAAGAGATGTACACCAGCTCTGAGCGGCGGAAGGCATCCAGGCTTCCCAGGGCCTGGCACTCCCCTTCCGTCAGCACGCCGGAACCAAGGGCCCGGACAAGGGTGTCGGAAAGATCTGTATTGGCAGTAGAGCTGTAGCCCATAGCGCGAAGAACAAACTCCGTGTACTGCTGGGCAGTGGCAGCCATGTCGGGCAGGAATTGGGTGGGGCTGCAGCCGTTGGTATAACCCTTTTCATAGGCGTAGCCCACGTAGGGCTTTGCCCAGTCCAAAACGTCGGTAAAGGGGATACTGCCGGTCCAGGCCAGGGCCTCATCCTCCTCCCCCAGGACGCGGATAAACATGATCAGGGCCTGGATACGGGTAGCAGGCTGCTCCAACTCAAACCCCTCTCCATAGCCGATGGTAGTACCCCGGAACATATGGAGCCCCCGCAGGGCCCGGGCCATGGCGTTATAATCAGGAGCAGCGGAGTCCCGGAAGGTATAGCTTCCCTGATAATCAATAACCGCCGTGGGAGAGGTCACGGTAAAATCGGCGGCGGTGTCCTCCGCCACCAGATAGCGGTGCTGCGGCACCAGGGCCGCGCCGCTTTCCGCAACGGTACCGGCGGTCACATCCACCACTGCGCCGCTTCCGTAGGTCACTTTCATTCCACCGGCCAGAAGCAGCACACCGGTGCCGGTGGCACCCTCCAGGACGTCCTCCCGCTTCATCCGCTTTTCAAGCCACGTGGAGGCGATGTTCGCGGAAATACCGCCGGTCTCCTCGATCTGGGAGAGCAGCTCCCCATCGGATTCGTCCAGACGCTGGTTCACCTTCTTCTCCACCAGATCGGTAAATGCGCCGGTAAGGTAGCTGAGAGAGGCCAAAGGGTCCTCCTCATTCGCCGCGGCAAAAGACCATACTGCAAACGGCACAAGAAGCAGGCAGACCAGGATCAGCGTTTTCTTTCTCATGGCAGGTTCCTTTCAGGGAAAATGGGCCCCTCAGCGGTTGGCGATGCGGTAACTGAGGGTCAGGAGACTGTCTGCAAAGTGGATATTTTCAAACTTGACGTCGGGGTCGGCGCTGCTGAGCTCCACATTGGTGAAATTCCAGAAGCCACGGACTCCCAGTTCCATCAAATGATTGGCGGTATTCTGGGCGACGGACTGAGGCACCGTCAAAACCACCACATCCACATCGTGAGTACGGATAAAAGCGTCCAGGTCCTCCATGGGGAAAATCGGAACGCCGTTGACCTTGGTACCGATGACGGCGTGAGAGACATCGAAGGCGGCGTCTACCGTGAAGCCGGCATCGGAGAAGTGAAAGTTTTGCAGCAGGGCGTGTCCAAGGTTGCCCACACCGATCATAATCAGGTGATGGTCATTGTCCACGCAGAGGATGTGGCCGATCTCAGCGCGCAGCTCCTCCACATTATAGCCGTATCCCTGCTGGCCGAATTCGCCAAAGCAGCTGAAGTCCTGGCGGATCTGAGATGCGGTGATATTCATCTCCTGTCCCAGAGAATGGGACGAGATCCGCACGATACCTCGGGCGCAAAGGTCCGTCAACTGGCGATAATATCGGGGCAGGCGCCGGATCACAGCGTCGGAAATGTTTTCTTTCTTCAAAATGCTCACTCCCAACCGGAATTGTTTTTTCTTTTTTTATAGTTTAGACCAAACTCGTCTACTTGTCAATTTTTTTAACAATCATTTTTTATGTTTGCTATTATACCTTTTAAAATTTCTCTGAAATTTTTTATAAAAACGCTTTACACGGTCCGAAAACTCTGTTATAATGTATAAGCTTTGAAATGCGCCCGTAGCTCAGTTGGATAGAGTGTCAGACTCCGACTCTGAAGGTCGCTGGTTCGAATCCAGTCGGGCGTACCATTGAACGCATATCCGAGCCCTTTATCGTATTGGGAACAGTATTCGTTCAAACAAGAAGACACTCCTTACCATAACGGTAGGGAGTGTCTTTCTTTCGTTTACTTTCGGCTCAGAATGCTGACATCATCATGTAACCTCAGTGGTTGACAACGTTCCGCTATCGTCCACGGTAAGTTCGAACCGCTTGTTGCTTCCTTCTGTGGATGACCACATAGTAACCTCCTACGAGGGTCTGGAGGGCTCCAAGGTGGACATTTCCGGCGGAGAAATCACCATCGTTTCCTCCGACGACGGCGTCAACGCGGCCGGCGGTGCCGACAGCAGCGGCTTCGGCGGACGTGGAGGCGAAAACGCCCATTTCCTCTCCGACTCCGGCTACGGCATCACCATCTCCGGCGGCTCCCTGAATGTCACCTCTTCCGGGGATGGTCTGGACGCCAACGGCAGCATCACCATGACGGGGGGTACCGTTCCGGTAAGCAGCACAGGCAGCGGTGACGGTGCCTTAGATTACGACGGCACCTTTTCTCTGGAAGGAGGTATCCTGTTGGCCGCTTGCGCCAGCAACATGGCCCAGGCACCTACTTCTCCCGCACAGTACACGGTATCCGTCCGCTTTGATTCCACTCTGCCCGCTGGGACCTATGTCCAATTTGCCGGCGAAGACCAGGAATTCGTGTTCCGGCTGCCCTCCCCCACCAACCATGTGGTGTTCAGTTCCCCGGAGCTGAATAGCGAAACCACCTATGCGATCTCCTACGGAGGGGCGTATAGTGGTGAAAGCACTGGGGTCCTGTGCTCCGGCGGAGCCTACAGCGGCGGCACCCTTCTGACAGAGCTGACCATCTCGGATTACCTGACCACCTACGGACAGGTCGGAATGGGTGGCTCCAAGGGCGGCAGCATGATCGGTGACTCCGGCCGACGCGGCAGATTTGGCCGCAACGGCTGGACTGGCCAGGACGGAATGATAGGGAAGCACGGCGGTCAAACCGGCCGGGAGGATACCTCTTAAAATACCATTGGATCTGCCAAATAAGGGCTGACTCCATAAAACACATCGTTTCGGGCCGTCCCCTTTGCTGTCGGCGAACTGAAAAGCGGAAATAGACCGGCAATTTCCGTGGCCAAACCGATGGCGCCGGTGTAATTGGATAAGCCGCCCGTATCGGCATCAAAAAGGCTACGACCGTGACCATAGCCGCTTCTGTTATGCAGGTGTGCAGATATTCCCGAATTCTTAAAACAATCGGACCCCGTCCTCAGCGGCAAGGACGGGGTCAATTCTATTGGAAAGGCATCTACAACAAGAGGCTGAGGATATCTCCGCACTGGATACAATGCTTCTTCCTGAAAGATGGAAGCGGAGAGAGCTTCCCTGCCAACAGGTGCCGGGTGTAGTCATCCCCGGAGCATCCGGAATGACAAGGACAGCGTCTCAGGAGCGCTTTCCGGAATGATTCGGCGGAACTCCGCCGCAGAAAAAGAGAGGCGGAGCCTCCGTCTCTCTTTTTTCATGCTGATCCGTTTTTTTCTACAAAGGCGCTGATGCAGCGGAAGGTCTCTTCACTGAGATCGTGCTCGACCTTGCAGGCGTCCGCCGCCGCCTGTTTCTCGGATACGCCGAGAAGCGCAAACAGCTTCGTGATGGTTTTATGCCGGCCATAGACACGCTTAGCAATCTCCAAACCGCTTTCGTTAAGGGTGATGGAACCGTCGGCTGCCATGGAGATATATCCGTTCTCGCGCAGCTTTTTCATGGCGATGCTGACGCTGGGTTTTGAATAGCCCAGTTCGTTTACGATATCAATGGACCGGACATGGCCCCTTCTTTCGCGCAGGATCAGAATGGATTCCAGATAGTCCTCGGCAGACTCATGGATCACCATAGCGATGGACTCCTTCCTTTTTCGTGTTTTGTTATCATACCAAAATCACGCTTCCTTTGCAAGGCCTTTCCCGCTTCTCAGTGAACCTCGCAGTCCGCCGGCTGGTCGTCCTCCATCAAAGAGTCCTGGTCGTAAACGGAATGGTGGGGCTGCGGAGGCGGCATATGGTCCTTGGTGTGCTCATGATCATCGCTTCCGTGATGGGTACGCCAGGTAGAGGTATCAATGGGCTCGCTCTCTTCAAACAGGTCGAAGTAATCCTCGTCCCGCAGCTTGGGACGGCGGTGCTTGCCGATGGCGGTGATGGTGGGATAGAGGACGATCGCAATCAGGCCGCCGGAGAAACCGTTATTATAGAGGTTGAGCCCCGCCACAGGGCCGCCGGTCTGCAAAACCAGGGCGGAATGGATGAATCCGGCCAGGATCCCATACAACGGGCCAAAATGGCCGGCGATGGGGGCCAGGGTGGTGCCGAAAAGGCCCGCAAGCTGCAGCGAAGGATAATCGGGAGAATAGTGCATCCCGTATGCGCCGATGGCAACGCCCAGCATCACGGGCACAATGTTGAAAAGGTGCTTGCCAAAGGCGGAAAAGCCCATGATGGTGAAAATGCCGCCGATGGTGGGGCCGTTGAGATCGCCGCCCACCAGCAAAATATAGGCGGTCCCCACAAGGCCGTTGACGCCGATATTCACCAGCACAGGCCCGGCCCCGAACATACGCAGGTAATCGCTGGGAGCACGGCCGGTGGTGGAAAGAAGGCGGCGGTAGCCAGCCCAGACGGCCCAGGGGGGAATCCCGGTGGCGAAAAAGCCGATATAGATGAACACCAGGCAAAGGATACCGATCACAGCGGCAAAGCGGCCGTTATACCCCTCTGCCCAGTAGAGTACGGAATCAGGCTTATCTCCAAAGGCTGTGAGGATGGGAACGATCATCATGGCCAGAATGCCGCAGGCAAACCCCATATTATAGAGATTCATACCGTTTTGGATCTTGTAGGTATACCCGGAAAGGGAGGGCAGCAAAAAGCCCACCAGAATGCCCACGATGACTCCCAGAGGGATGCTGGCATGAATACTGCCCAGGGCCATATAGCTTACCAACGGCGCAAGAGAGGTGGCCAGAAGGGCAACGGAGGCGTACTTGGCAAAGGGCTCCCGCTGAAAGCGGGCATAGAGCCACGTCCCCAGGATAATGGGCCATATATTAAGGAAGTTCTTTCCGAACAGGGAAAATCCCGCCATCAGTCCCATTTCCACAATGGTAAAGCCGTTGAATGGGTCACCGGAATATTTAATGAGGCAGACAGAGATGATGGTAACGATTCCGGCATTGATAAAGGCCGCTCCGGGACCGGCGATATAGATGTAGTCCGTGATCAAAAGGTCCTGCATGGTAATAATCCGGTACAGGCCCATAGGAATCCGGGCCGGATCATCCAGAATGACGCCCAGGACCATCAGCCCCACGGAAAGCGCCAGCGTCGCCGGGAAAATCTTCTCATAGCGTTTGTGCACGTTATGCAACATTCCACCACCTCGTTAATATTTTCTCAATATTATAATTATATCGTATCATAGCCCTTCAGGCAATCTTTTTTCTTTTCAGGATTCTCCTGTTTTTTCCGGAATTCCCTATTCCACACTCCGCACGCTTTAAGCAGCCTGATATTTTTTCAGAAAAGCAAAATTTATGGTTGACAATCGTCCACTTCCCTGCTATACTCCTATATGTTCCGATTCGGAGCAACCTGGGGGTATAGCTCAGCTGGGAGAGCGCTTGAATGGCATTCAAGAGGTCAGCGGTTCGATCCCGCTTATCTCCACCAAAAAGACCTGAAATCGAAAGATTTCAGGTCTTTTTTCGTCTGAAATCTGCCATATTCGTCTAATATGTCCACGTATTGAAGGGTTCCGCGGAACCCTGCTTTTTTGACGGAACTTTTCGTACCGGAGTTATACCGGAATCGCCTTGTCATTCTATGGACTGGCTGTACGAAATGTCACATCAACCCACATTGGGGAACTTCAGCACCTTGCAAACAGGAGGCGGATTTTCCGGTCCGCTGTGGCCTGTTGGAAAGGCTTTGCTGAACCGGTCAATAGCATCCTGCCGGATGGATTCCTGTACGTGGAGGTAGTGCTGCGTCATGCTCACATCGGCATGTCCAACGATACTCTGGATGGTAGCCAAGTCCACACCCAGCGCCTGCATCTGGCTGACATAGGTGTGTCTGCAGCTGTGAGGCGTCAGGAGAGGGACCTCGGGAATGCCCTCCAATGCTTTCTTGAATTGGTCACGGAAGTAAGTTGGATTACATGGGCTGTCTTTCTTTCGGACTTCCCATATGAACTTCTTATCCGTGTTTCTCAGCTCAATTGCGCAGTAGCGCAGGCTTTCCGGTACAGGGATGCTTCGGTAACTGTCGCGGGACTTGGGCGTACCTACAACACCGGTGCCCTTGTACATGT
>JAEDEN010000055.1 GCA_016293265.1 Oscillospiraceae bacterium
GCCCAGGAGCTGATGGTGACCATCGCCCTGTGCGAGAGCATCCTGGCGGGCCGGGGTGCCGTCCGGGTCCACGGTGGTGGCTTCGGCGGCACGGCTCAGGCTTTCGTGCCTCTGGATATGCTGGACACCTTCAAGGAAAAGACCGAGGCTGCTTTGGGCCAGGGCAGCTGCCATGTGGTGATGATCCGCCCCGTGGGCGGCGTCCGGCTGGCGTGAACGGGATGAGGAGGAATCGAACTATGATTGAACAAGCCATCGCCGACCTGCTGGGCTATGCCCTCCGTGTTGGCCTCATCGAGGACTGCGACCACACCTGGGCCGCCAACCGCCTGCTGGAGGCGCTGAAGCTGGATAGCTGGGAGGAGCCCGGCACCGTGCAGGACCGTCCCCTGGAAGATATTTTGAAAGACCTTCTGGACTGGGCTGTGGAGAATGGCCGCATCGAGGAGGGTACCACCAGCCGGGACCTGTTCGATACCGAGCTGATGGGCCGCCTGACGCCCCGGCCCTCCCAGGTCATTCGGGAGTTCCAGGCCCGGTATGAGGAATCCCCGGAGACCGCCACGGACTGGTACTATCAATTCAGTCAGGACACTGATTACATCCGCCGTTACCGCATCGCGAAGGACGTGAAGTGGGTGGCCCCCACCCCCTACGGCGACCTGGACATCACCATCAATCTCTCCAAGCCGGAGAAGGACCCCCGGGCCATCGCCGCCGCCAAGACGGCGCCCCAGGGCGGCTATCCCAAGTGCCAGCTCTGCCGGGAGAACGAGGGCTACGCGGGCCGTATGAACCACCCCGCCCGGCAGAACCACCGCATCATCCCCATCACCATCGACGGCAAGGACTGGTTCTTCCAGTACAGCCCCTATGTCTACTACAACGAGCACTGCATCGTCTTCAACGGAGCGCACGTGCCCATGAAGATCGACCGCTCCGCCTTCCGCAAGCTCCTGGATTTCGTGAAGCAGTTCCCCCACTACTTTGTGGGCTCCAATGCGGACCTGCCCATCGTGGGCGGCTCCATTCTGAGCCACGACCACTTCCAGGGCGGACGGTACACCTTCGCCATGGAGAAGGCTCCGGTGGAAAAAGAGGTCTCCTTCCCCGGCTTTGAGGATGTCGAATGCGGCATCGTGAAGTGGCCCATGTCCGTCATCCGCCTCCGCTCCGCCGATGATGACCGCCTGGTGGACCTGGCGGAGAAGATCTTGACGACTTGGCGGGGCTATACCGACGAGGCGGCCTTCATCTTCGCCGAGACGAACGGTGAGCCCCACAACACCATCACCCCCATCGCACGGATGCGGGACGGGAAATTCGAACTGGACCTGGTGCTGCGGAACAACCTCACCACCGAGGAGTATCCTCTCGGCGTGTACCACCCCCACCAGGAGCTGCACCACATCAAGAAGGAGAACATCGGCCTCATCGAGGTCATGGGCCTGGCGGTGCTGCCCTCCCGGCTGAAGGGCGAGCTGGCGGCCTTGGCCGACGCCCTGGTGGCGGGACGGGACATCCGGGCCGACGAAGCGCTGGAAAAGCACAACCACTGGGCGGAGGAGCTGAAAACGCGGTATACGTTCACCCGTGAAAACGCCATGGGCATCCTGCAAAAGGAAGTGGGCGTGGTGTTCGCCAAGGTGCTGGAACACGCGGGCGTTTACAAGTGTACGGACGAGGGCCGGGCGGCCTTCCTGCGGTTTATCAGCAGCGTAAAATAAGGGAGGAAACGAATATGAAGACCATTCTCGTTGCCGGCGGCGCCGGCTATATCGGCAGCCACATGGTGGCTCTGCTGGTGGAAAAGGGCTACGATGTCGTCGTAGTGGACAACCTCCGCACCGGCCACTGGCAGGCCGTCAAGGGCGCCCGGAAGCTCTATGTGGGCGACCTGCGGGACGCCGCTTTCCTGGACCAGGTGTTCAGCGAGAACGACATCGGCGGCGTCATCAACTTTGCCGCCTACTCCCTGGTGGGCGAGAGCGTTACCGATCCCCTGAAGTACTACGGCAACAACGTGGCCGGCTCCCAGTCCATGCTGACCGCCATGAAGGAGCACGGTGTGAATAAAATCGTCTTTTCCTCCACTGCCGCCACCTACGGCGAGCCGGAGAAGCAGCCTATCGAGGAGAGTGACCGCACCGACCCCACCAGCCCCTACGGCGCCAGCAAGCTGGCCATCGAGGGGATGCTGAAGTGGTGCGACAAGGCCTACGGCATCCATTATGTGGCCCTGCGGTACTTCAACGCCGCCGGCTCCAACACGGATGTGGGCATCGGCGAGGACCACGACCCCGAATCCCACCTCATTCCCCTGGTGATGAAGACCGCCCTGGGCCAGCGCAGCCACATCGGCATCTTCGGCGATGACTATCCCACCGCCGACGGCACCTGCATCCGGGACTACATCCACGTCCGTGACCTGGCGGAAGCCCATCTGCTGGCGCTGGAGCACCTGGAAAAGACCGGGGAGAGCGGCGTGTTCAACCTGGGCAGCGGCGACGGCTACTCCGTGAAGGAGATCATCGACACTGCCCGCCGTATCACTGGCAAAGAGATTCCCGCCAAGGTGGAACCCCGCCGGGCCGGCGACCCCTCCGTGCTGATCGCCTCCAACAAGAAGGCGGCGGAAGTCCTGGGCTGGAAGCCCACCCGTGGCCTGGACCAGATCATCGCCGACGCCTGGACCTGGCACAGCGGCCACCCGGGCGGCTACGAGGGCTGAACCATGTATAAGATCAAGCCCTTCGGGGCTTTCAACGGCCAGGACGTGCCTGTCATCGAACTGACCGACGGCATCTGCGCCGTGGAGCTGATCCCCTACGGCGCGGCGGTGCGCTCCATCCGGGTACCGGACCGGGAGGGAAAGCTGACGGATATCTGCCTGGGCTACGATGACGTGGACAGCTACCGAAATCTGGATGCCTGCTTCGGCGGCACCATCGGACGGTGTGCCAACCGCATCGGCGGCGCCCGGTTCGCCATCGGCGGCACGGAATACCGTGTCACGGCCAACGAGGGTGCCAACTGCCTCCACGGCGGGGCGGAAGGGTTCCACAAAAAGCTGTGGGACTATGCCTGCGCGGAGCATAGCGTCACGTTCACCTACGATTCCCCGGACGGGGAGGAGGGCTTTCCTGGCAATCTCCATGTGGAAGTCACTTACACCCTGGAAAACAGCGCCCTGACTATCGGCTACCGGGCCGTCACGGACCGGGACACTGTAGTGAACCTGACCAACCACGCCTATTTCAACCTGGCGGGCCATGACGGCGGGCCGGTTCTCGACCACTGCCTGAAGGTCCGGACAGAGCGCTACACTCCCGCTGACGGCGGCAATATCCCCACCGGAGAGCTGGCAGCTGTGGCGGGCACGCCGCTGGACTTCCGCGCTCCCACAGAGCTGGGCGCACGGTTGGATGACCCATTCTTAAGTGGCAGCAGGGGCTATGACCACAACTTTGTCCTGAACGGCGGAGAAGCTCCGGCGGCGGAGCTTTGGTGCCCCCGAACGGGCATCGTCCTGGAGATGACCACCTCCCTGGAGGGGATGCAGCTCTACACCGCCGGCTGGCTGACGGAGCGCCGGGGCAAGGGCGGCGCCGTCTACGGCCCCACCAACGCCGTATGCCTGGAGACCCAGCACTTCCCCGACGCGGTGAACCATGAAAACTTCCCGTCCCCCATCCTGCGGGCGGGCGAAGTGTACCATGAGACCACGGCCTATCACTTTGGGGTAAGATGAAGAAGCCGGGCAGGGCGATCACTGGCCGCCTTTTTGTACTGCTGTGTACCATCAGATGGAAGGCGGCGGCATCCGTGTCCCCCGAACTCCCCAGACGATGAGCCGCTTTGCCGGTTGAGGGACTTTTGACCCAGTCCCGCTCACACCAACTTCATCGGTAACCATCCCGCCGGGGCTTGCCCCGGCGGGATTTGTTAACAAGAAAAAGAACCGGGATATCTCGAAGACCAGATCAAATTTTGCGATGCAGTAGGCAAAGAAAAACCCATGGGCACAGAAGGGAATGATGAGCGTTGATTTACGCCTTGTTTGGCCTTGTGAGCCGCTGTGTCCGTTTTTGCCGTGAACGGCAAAAACGGACGTCGACCAGGGCTGTGAAGAGGATTCGGGACGGTTTCTGAAGGCTTACGAGGGACGAAAAGAACAGCAGGAGAAAGAGAAGGGGTCGTAGCGACCCCTTCTCGCTCACAAACGCCCGCAGTGCGGGCGTTTCCGGGATTTCGCTTCTGGGTCGTGCCGGAGCTTCAAAAACGGTTTTGGGTTGCAAAATCAAGAATCCTTAGAGTCGTGGGAAATAATTAGGGGCCGTGCTGCCGTTTGCACCCATTTGGAGCAGTCAGGGCGACAATTGAAAGTGAAAACGGCACCTCGGAGTTATCTCCGGGGTGCAAAATTTTTAAAGGGATCTCTCAGATGTATATACTCAAAAATTGCGTCGCAAAACAAAGAATAAGGGTCGGCGCAGTTCGGTACAGTTCAAACCGCAATTGATAACAATCTGATAACTCTGCCCGGTTGGGATGGCTATTAAGGTCGGGGGATGGTATTGTGTGTCGCTGACAGGAGGCGATACGATGTACGAATACATGAGAGGACTGCTGGATTTGATCTGTGCCAACGGAGAATAGTGGGAAATGTCGCGGAGATGGGTGCGGTAGGTCTTCAATGTTTTTTCAGCGAGGCCGTGGGCGGCGGAGTCAGTCAGAAAGATGTGAAATGCTTCTTCAAATGTGATTTCTTTTGCCGTGGAACGTGCTGCGGGCATCTTAATTCTTGCCATGTGAGTGTTCTCCTGATTCTTCAAATTCCAGCAAAAAATCAGGAGGTCACTCGTTTGCGAGAAAACAGAAAAAATCCTTGGAAACGCTTGGTTTCCAAGGATTTGGTGGAGACTACTGGACTCGAACCAGTGACCTCCTGCGTGTGAAGATACGTCAGGTGCGGAAAGAACGGGCTGTCCCATCCTTTCCGCACCTTTTGGCTCAAAATCACTTGCTGTCCGCTCCGTTGTTTCCGTTGCCTACTGCCTGCTCCGATTCCAGTCTGGGTCAGGGTTTGGGTCAGACGGCGATTCCTGTTTTTTGAACCGTACTGAGGAAGCCACTTTCGTCATCGGCTGCCGTCAGCAGGACGGGCTCAATGTCGTGATTGACCGAGCGGGTCAACCGCCAAAGCGTTGTCATGGTATTCAGATAATCGCCGGGGACTTTATCCACAACAACAGCAATGTCAATATCACTGTCCTTAGTGGCAGTGCCTTTGGCGTAGGAGCCATAGAGGAAAATAGCAGTAGCGTCCACGACCTTCCGCACGGCAGCAGCGTATTCTCTTGCGATATTCAGCACTTTTTCCTGATCCATAAGAATAACGCCTCCGTTTCCTGAATCATTTTTTCACAGCGTTCGACGGTCAGAGATTCCAGCAGTCTGGACTTGTGCAGGGGATACCGGGCTTCAATGTTCAGCGGGCTGAGCATATCCAATAGGGAAAGCTGCTCCTCGCTCATTTCGCTCGAAATCTCGGACAAGTTCGCCAGACGCATCAGCTTGTGGATGTACGGCAATTCTTCCTCTGGTTTTCTGGAAACAAAGACGCCTTTCAATGCCTTTTCAATCGTTTGGTGGCACATGAAGCCGACATACAGCAACCGTCGGGTCTCCAGCATAGCACGGGCGGTCTGCAAATCATACTCGGCGCTTTCAAACCAATATTCGGACTTATCAAAATCGCTCATGCCATCACCTCACATATGCAGTATACCATAATGGACCGAGGAATAAAAGCGTTTTCCACAAAGAAGTGGGATATCGCAAAGCCCCAACTCAAAATTTGCGATGCAGTAAACAAAGAAGAACCTGTGGTCACAGAAAGGAAAAACAAGCGTTGATTCAAACCCTGGTTGACCCTGTGAGCCGTTGTGTGCCCTTGGAGGGGGATAGGTGGCATCCGTACACCTTCAAGCCACCTCCGAAGCGGCGTAGACGGTTTGTGAGGAAAGTCCTGCTGCCGCTGAAAAACGCCCTAAAGCCACGATTACGCCCACAATAGATGGAGCCCCTCTCTTCACCAGATATCCCGTCCTTTCCGCCCCTTTTGGCTCAAAACCACTTGCTGTCCACTCCGTTGTTTCCGTTACCTACTGCCTGCTCTGATTCCAGTCTGGGTTACGGTTTGGGGTAGGTGGTTGTCCCAGTCGAGTCAAGATATTCCTCCAGGCAGAGGCCCTGCTCTGTGATCTCCCTGGCGGCATCCAAGCCCACATAGCGGTAATGCCAAGGCTCATAGCCGATACCAGTAATTTCACTTTTCCCGGTGGGATAGCGGAGAATGAAGCCGTATTCAGCGCAGTGGGCCATGAGCCATTGTTGAACAGGCGTGTTCTCCTGCTTCTCGTCCAGCAACTGATCATTCTGGTCCACGATGTCTACTGCCAGCCCAGTCTGGTGCTCGCTGGTACCGGGTCGTGCCACCCAGAACGACGCCTGGTTTTCCGCCTCCCCTTGGGTATACCCCTGGTCCAGATAGGACTGAACCTTCTTTTGAAACAGCTCGGTCTGCTTGTCCCAGGTGCGGTAAGAGGAGCAGATCAGGGGCTCGTACCCCGCCGCCCGGGCCGCGTCCATCATTTTCTGGAGGGAGGGATAGGCCCTGCTGTCGATGCTCTGACCATTTTTCAACTGCGTCAGTTCTGGAACAGAAAAATCCTCTGACAGCGGATTCTCCCCATTTACCAGAATCAGCTCCCAATTCTCCGCGGTTTCTCCGCCAGAGTTGGTGCCTGCGTCCGGAATCGCCGGAGGAACAGGGATGATGCCGCATTCCTCCTCGGTACTGCCACCTGACAGTGTTGGTAAACAGGCATCATCAGACATTGATGTCTGCGCTGCCTGGGCACGCCCCAGCAGGAATCCGCTGCCAAACAAGAGCATGGCCAGCAGAAGCGGAAGGAGGCGCAGACGGCGCCGCTTTCGGCCTTTACGAGGGGCAACATAATATTCCCGCTCGGGGATGTCGGTGTAATCAGTGGGATAGTTTTGGACAGAAGACATATCGGGACACTCCTTCGCCGTTTTCTGTGCCCACCTTACTGCGCCGTTCCGTCAAACTCCCCTCGTTTTTGCATCAAAATGCCATCATCCGGCGGCATCGTAGGTTTCTGCCAAGTTATCTGCCGCTGGACTTGGGGGATCGTCGGGCTGGATGGTTAAAAAGCAATATCCACCTTCTCCATCAGAATAGTCCAGATCAATATCGTACAGGACCTTCGTCTCCGGCAGGAGAATCACTGCATGATCCGCGCCAGGGGTTTGCACTTGGTTCTCAATACCAAGACGGTCCATAAAGGCTTTGCCAATATCTGTGGCGGTCGCAGAGAGAGGCACAGATATGGGGAAAAACACCCGCAAGGCGATGGCATAGCCTGTATCCGCATCCAGGATGATGGATAAGTCCGGCCCCTTCCACTTGTCAACGACCTTCAGATGCAGGACAGTAGTGCCCCGCAGGTCCTCAGACAGCCGCACGGACGTCCGCTCCCCACTGAGTATGGAGAGGTCCTCCGGCAGCATCTCCTCCGAAAGGACACCCGCCTCCACCAAACTTTTCAATTCTTCCCATACCTGAGTCTGCAGCGCAGGCATTTCTTCCGGTGTCATTTTGGGAGACAGCTCCTGCGTGACCACGGTAAAGTTTTCCGGTTTACTCGACCAGAGGGACAGCAGTTCTATGCGCTCTGCCAAGCTCAATGGCCGGGCAGGCAGACGGTTGTCTGTCAGCTCCTCTGTGTGAACCGCACCCAGCAGCGCCCGGTCCCGCAGCTCCGACAACCGCTGAGGCAGCAGGGCGGCGCACAGCACCACCAGGCAGGTGAAAATGGGCAGCAGCCAGTTTTTACACTTTTTCACGCCAGCGTGCCTCCTTTTAGATGAACACAGACTTGGGTACCTTTCCCCTCTATGCTCCGAAACTCCATGGTTCCGCCGTGCAGCTTTATAATACGCTGGCAGACTGTCAGACCCAGGCCCGCACCGCCCTGAGCCCGGGCGCGGGATTTGTCAACCATGTAAAAGGCCTCGGTGATACGGGTCAGCTCCGCCGCCGGGATGCCCTTGCCGCTGTCCGTTACCCGGATGCAGTAGCCGGTCTCTTCCGCCACACCCTCCAGTATCATGGTGCCGCTGCCGTCAATGGCCTTCCGGGCGTTGTCCAGCAGGTTCAGGCAGACGGTCTCCATCAGATCGGCTTCCAATGGGATCTTCGCCGCGTCAGCCCGAATCGTCAGACGGATACCGGACGTCTCCAGCGCTGGCCGCAGGGCGCCGCCAACTCGTTGCAAAAACGCGTCCATGGGGACCAAGTGCAGCGGAAAGCTTTGCTTTTCCAGCACGATGAGGTCCATCAACTTCAAACTTAGCGCCTCCAGACGCCGCCCTTCGCTGAAAATGTACCCAGCGCTGTCCAGGACCTGCTCCGGCGTGGCAGGTCTGGAGCGCAGCAGGTCGGCATAGCCGATGATAGAGGTGAGCGGTGTCTTGATCTCATGGGCAAAGCTGCCGATAAAGTCCTCCTGCCGTTGGGCCGCGTCCTTCAACTCCTGGACCTGAGCCTCCAACTGAGCCGCCATGGCGTTGAAATCCGCTGACAGATGTCCCAGCTCATCATCGCTGGTCACCGGTACTCGCTGGTCCAGTTTTCCCTCGGCGATTCGGCGGGTGGCAGTGGAAAGCCGGGACAGGGGCCGCAGCATCACAGACGTTACTGCCAGGGACAGTACGCCCACCACGGCGGTAAGGACCAGCAGAAGCGTAAAAAAGCTGCGGTACTGGGATTGACGATTGGTGAGCAGTTCTGTGACCTCCCGGCAGTTTTCCAGATAGAATGTGCCGGCATCCAAACTCAGAGGACTGGCGGCATGGAGATATACCCGGTCTTCCCCGGTATTTTTCAACTCCCAGCCCCGCTGTCCTTCAGGCAATTGGGAAGTCAGGGATGCGGCGGACATAGGGAGCGTTCCGCTGGCGGCAACAGCGGCCCCAGTCTCGTCGCTGACACGAAAGGCCACGGAGCCCCGGCCGGTGGTAATGCTGATTTTGCTGAACAGGTCCCCCAGCACATTCCGGTCAACTGCTACCGGATATAACTCCAGTTCCCGCACCAGAGCATACCGCAGCAGGTCATTTTCCTCGTAGAGGGCGGAGACCTCCCGGTCCAGGGAGGTGCGGAACTGCTGGTCGATGAGCACATAGCCCCCCAGGGAGCAGGTCAGGGCTGTGATGACCACCATGCTGCAAAACAGCTTCCAGAACAGCTTCACCCGTTTACACCTCCAATCGGTAGCCCACCTTGTAGACTGCTACCAGCTGTTTCTCCAGCCCCAGCTTTTTTCGCATCCGCTGGATGTGAAGGTCTACTGTGCGGCTGTCACCCAGAAATTCCTCGCCCCAGACACGTTCATAGATGCGGTCCCGGTACAGAGCAATGTTCTTGTTCTGGACGAACAGCAATAACAGGTCGTATTCCTTAGCGGTCAGCGCCACGGACGCCCCCGCTTTTCGTACCACCCGGCTGGCGGTGTCGATCTCAATGTCCGGCGGCAGGGACAGGACCCGTCCGGTCTTGCCGCAGCGGCGCAGGACCGTTTCCACCCGAGCCAACAGCTCCATCAACTCAAAGGGCTTGACGATATAGTCTTCCGCCCCCAGCCGCAGTCCCTTCACCCGGTCCTCCAGTTGTCCCTTGGCGGTGAGGAAGATGACGGGGACTTCCAGTGTTTTGCAGTATTCCAGCACTTCGTAGCCGTCCGCCTTGGGCAGCATGATGTCAAGCAGCGCCAGGTCAAAGGGCTGAGTTTCCAGCAGATCAGCAGCTGCAGCACCGTCCGCCGCCCAGACACAGCGATATCCGGCACCCTCCAGCGCCGTTCGGAGCAAATTGGCAATGGGAGCCTCATCCTCCGCAATCAAAATCTTGTTCATGACCACACCTCCGTCTGCCAGTCTGCATCCTTCTGCCATCTTTTTTGCATCATTATAGCACAGAGAGCAAAATCTGCATCGTAATCAGCAGAGAAAAAGAGAACTGCCACACAGTATGGCCCCGGGCCGAGATTTGCGATGCTGAAACAAAGAAGACTCCCGCATTCCAGGAAGCGGCACGGCACACAGTGCTTCCGCCCCTATTCAGCCCTGTGAGCCGATGTGTGCCCTCAGCAGAGCAGAGGTAGCATCCGTACACCCCCTAACCACTTTTGGAACGCCGTGAGCGATTTATGAGGAAAATACTCTGTCAAAGGGATAGCTCTGAAGAGGGCAAAACATTCCCCACCACCAGATGGAGAGGGGGTACTCCATCTGATGGTGGGGAATTGTATTAACAAAACGAAATATATCAAACGAAAAGGCCTCAGTGCCTGCGGCTTAATAGAAGAATCCTTTCCGGCGCAATAGCTTTACAAATTCGTACATAGTATCTCCATCGACGTCAAAGTCGAAGCGAAAGGAGAATTTGAAATTCTTTTCTCTGCTTTTGAGAACAGTCTCCTGTACTGGTGCGGTGTCCGCATTGGGATGGTGATGATAAATAGTATCGTTGTCTTCACCGCAGATCTCAAATTCGTAAGCACCCAGCTGCTCGTATGAAAAAGACAAAGCGTTCTCTCGGCGGAGCTTGATGTTCACGGTCACACGGTCCAGATCAATCACAACATCGCAAAAACTATCGACCGTAATGACCGGGAGTGGGAAGTAATCTATGCGATGTACGCCATCTGCCGACTTGCGATGATGACCGCAGTAATAGGCAAGCTGGGGTTCGAATATACGGTGCTGCAACCCTTGGAGTATTTGGAACGATTTCATTTCCAATGGATGATAGATTTCACTGAGTCGCTGGGCCAAAGCATCAGTGACTTTTATTTCCATGACCAGGACCTCCCTCGGTGTAACTGATACCATTATACGACAGTTAAGTTGGGCGTGTAAAGGCAGTGAAAGTGTCAACTATTTGCCGGAACAGCCAATTTTCTGGGGATGCTTTTCAGCTTTGCGAGGGACGAAAAGGAAAGCAGGAGAAAGAGAAGGGGTCGTAGCGCCCCCTTCTCGCTCACAAACGCCCGCAGTGCGGGCGTTTCCGGGATTTCGCTTCTGGGTCGTGTGAAGTGTACCCCATGTCAAGGACAATTTTGAATTTTAGGGGTTAAAAATGGCCC
>JAEDEN010000005.1 GCA_016293265.1 Oscillospiraceae bacterium
ATTGTACCATTTTGGGGGTTATATTGCACACCTTTGTTCTGTGCGGTATTGCCCTAGGAGTTTCAGCTTGAAACTCCTAGATTTGATTTTATCAAAAAAATATATTATTATTAAATTACAAATTAAAACCATTAAATAAATCTAGTAAAATACTCTCTACTTTATTCATAATGATTTCTTCTAACTCTTTCTCATATAATTGCTAGGTTATTCTCTAGCGTTGTTCTAACTTCTATCTATTATAGTTCTCTAGTGCTGAAGCTCCATTCTATTGATAGTAAGCCCAATCTGGCATTTTGCCTGTGTTGTGTAAATACTCTATTTGTTCCTTACTAAAAGCCATTGTCAATTATCCTTTCAATCGTTCTATAGAACTAAAAGACGAATGTCTTTTAGTTCTACATTGTAATATCATTTTACCTTTTTATTATTTCTCTCCTCACCGTAAAACCACCTTATTCTCACTTTGAGTATAGGGTATTATCAAGAAAAACTGTCTCGGCGGCGGAGGTTATTTCTGGATAGTTATTATCATTTCGCTATCTCTAGGGAGTTCATAGAAATTGTAATTATTCCCTGTAGTTCTCACTAAATAGCCCTTTTGGATAAGCTCTGCTATTGCTCTATCATAAGAGCTTTTACTCCCTACACCCCAGTTCAGGGCATCGACCTTGCTTAACGCAAATGTATAGCCGTTCTAGTTCTTGTTGAGATAGCACCATAGTTTGAAAGTTTCGCCCTTTAGGTCTAGCATAGCAGACTAGAGGGCTTTTAGATTATACATCGCATAGGGGTTGCTCTTACTGGATTGCTCTTTTTCAATGCGGAGGGTTTTTTGGTTAGGGTTGGTTTCGCTCATGCTCTTTCCCTCGCTTCTGCTCTTGATACGCTTTTACATTATCGGCACGGGACAGCCACCGCAGATTATCGACCCTGTTGTTAGTCTTATCTAGGTCTATGTGGTCTATGGTGTCTTTCTCTATTGGATTGTCATTAGGGATAAAGGCAAGCCCCACAAGCTAATGGACTAGATAGGTGCGACGGCAGCCGGCCTTGATGTCTACCCTTAAATAGCCTCGCTGATTGGTGTAGGGATTCAGCAAGCGAGCGTTCCGGCCTTGATAGCTCTTTACTCTGCCGTAGGAGCTGATAAAATACTTGCCTCTGCTGTCTATTGGTTTCCATTCCTCGCCCTGTAAATCTTCTATGGTGTCTAGAGCATACTCCTTGCCAAAAGCCTGCCTGTAAAGGGGCTTAATAGCCCTGTAGACTGTTTTTCCCTCGGCGGAGGTCAGTTTATACTACTGTTTTTTATTGGGCTGTAGCTAGCTCTAATTAGCTGTATCTATCTTGTGGGCTTTCGTGGTGTTGAATGTGATGTAGCCCTCGTCCAAGTCTACATCTTTCAAGCGAATGTTTAGGAGGGTGTTTGTTCTCGCTCCAGTAGACAAAAGCAAGGTAATGATAGTGAAGTTCCGGAAGTCGCTAAAGTCTCTAATGTCGGGCTTTACCAAAAGCCTCTTTAGCTCCTTATCCGTATAGACTTGCTTGATGGGCGGTTCTACTTCCTTAATGGGGCATTTGAAGCCGTCCAGTAGGCCGATGCTCTCGCAGTAGTTTCCAAAAGCTCTGTAGCCTCGCAGATAGGTGTTAATGCTCTGCTGGCTCATGTCCTCGCCCAAGCTCTTGATAAACAGGAGTTGAAAGCCGTCCTGTGTCATGATGTCAATGGGGCAGTTCTCGTCCGTGTCCTGTAAGTAGGTGTTAATGAACTTCACGAACTTCTTATAAAAGGCATCATAGAAAACAAGGGTCTGCTTGCTGTTGCCCTTTTCCTCTTGATGGATTTTGAACTTGAGATAAGCGTGTTTCACGCTAACCTCTCCGCCTGTGTATTCGCTGTAGTTCTTTCCCAGACGGCGGAGCTTGTCCTCTCTCGTTGCCTCTTTCTTTGCCGTGGTAATCTTTCTGCGTTCTGCCATAGTCTCAACCCCCTAATTAGTCTATCATACATAGGACATGATTCGCAATAAATGATTAGAAAAACTAGATACATGA
This sequence comes from Oscillospiraceae bacterium, assembly GCA_016293265.1. Classification (GTDB taxonomy): domain Bacteria; phylum Bacillota; class Clostridia; order Oscillospirales; family Oscillospiraceae; genus Oscillibacter. Next base: position 2,059 of record JAEDEN010000005.1, read on the forward strand.
TTCTCTCATTTTCATAGTGTCTATGAGAGAGGGGCGGGGGTTTCGTAAAAGAGATAAAAAGAAACCCCAAAGCCTTGTGTATCAAGACTTTGGGGTTGTGGCGGAGAAGGAGGGATTCGAACCCTCGAAACGGTTTTGCCGTTTACATGATTTCCAATCATGCGCCCTCGACCAACTAGGCGACTTCTCCAAGTTGTCAAGCATTTTTGCTTATGCACTTTCCTGCTGCCCAGCAGCAACGGTATTATTATAACAATCCTGCGGGAAAAGTCAACCCCTAATTTTCAAAATCTTGTCGAAGTTTTTTAGAAAGGCGCGCCGCGGCATCCCGCGGCGCGCCTTCTTCCCAGCCTGGCCCAGTCAGCCTGGTCCAGCTCAGTGCATTTCGGAAACGATGTTGTCCACGGCGTGATCCACGGCGACACCCAGCTTGTGGATACTTTTACCCACCTGCGTTTTCATGGAGTCTCTTTCGTGGCTCACCATCATTCCCGCTGCCGCACCGGCCACAAGGCCGGCGCTCATACCGATCCAAAATCCGGTACACATCTTCATCTTCAGTCACTCCTTTTCGGCACAGGGATAGTATGGCCGCCGAAGCGGGGAAAATGAGCGCCGCCGTTTGCCAAATGCTTCAAAATGCGATATACTGTTTCCAATTTCAAAAACAACGCCAGGAGGCATTATGACCAGAATCTATCTCATCCGCCACGCGGAGGCGGAAGGAAATCTTTACCGCATCGTGCAGGGCCAGGGCAACAGCAACCTCACCGACCGGGGATGGCGGCAGGTGAAGGCCCTGGAGCAGCGCTTTTCCCCCATCCACATTGATGCCGTTTACGCCAGCGACCTTTACCGCACCTGCGCCACCGCCAGCGCTGTCTACAAGCCCAAGGGCCTTCCCCTCCACCGCCGCACCGACCTGCGGGAGATCTTCGTGGGCGGCTGGGAGCAGCGCACCTGGGGGGATATCGCCCGCACCTCCCCGCAGCAGATGGAGTATTTCAGCCACCGGCCCGACCTGTGGCACTGTGAGGGCGCGGAAACGGCGGCGGAGGTGCTGGCCCGGGTCAAGGCTGCCATTTGCGCCATCGCCGCCGAAAACGGGGGCCGCACCGTCGCCGTCTTCTCCCACGGCTACGCCATCCGCCTTTTGCTGGCCCACCTCCAGGGCTATCCGCCGGAGCGCATCGGCGAAAGCCCCACGGGCCAGAACACCGCCGTTTCCTTGCTGGAGGCGGAGGGCGGCAGGCTGCGCCTGGTCTTCCGGGACGACATCTCCCACCTGCAAACGCCGGAATACCTGGCCGGGGAAAAGGTGCGCCGCAAGAGCGATCCCCTGGAGCCGGGCCTCTGGTTCGCCCCTTTGGAGAAGGCCGACCCGTCCGTTTGTACCCGGCTCCTCCGGGAATGCTGGGACGGCGCTTCCCGCCCCTTTGACCCCTCCCGTTTCCTCTCCTCCGCCGCCCGGCGCCCCACGCTGGTGGGCTTCTCCCGGGAGACCCCCGTGGGCCTTGTTCAGCTTGGGCCGGAGCGGGGCTGGATCTCCCTGGCCTGCATCCGGGCGGACCACCGCTCCAGAGGCTTTGGCGGCCAGCTCATCGGGCAGGCTGTCCAGTGGACCCGGGCCCTTGGGGGAGAGGCGCTGTACGCCGCCCTGACCCCCGGCGGCGGCGCCGAATCCTTCTTCCGGGATTACGGCTTTATGCCCACGGGCAGGACGGAGGACGGCCGTGCCGTGTTCACCAAGGACATCCGCTTTGACCCCGAATTTTTGACCCCCGGCACCTGAGGCCGCCTGATATCTTTTCCGCAAAACCGGGTATACTGAAAGCGGGCCTTCTCACAAAGAGAAGGCCCGCTGATTGTTTCGCAAGGAGGCGCGGCATGGAGTTTTGGCTGACGGTACTGCTGTTTTTGACCGGTCTGGGGCTGATCGTCCGGGGCGGGGATTGGTTCCTGGACGGGGCGGTGGCTCTGGCGGAGGCCACCGGTATGCCCCGCTTTCTCATTGGGGCCACGGTGGTCTCCCTGGCCACCACCCTGCCGGAGCTGATGGTATCCGTTACCGGCGTCCTCGCCGGGGAGACGGACCTGGCGGTGGGCAACGCCGTGGGAAGCGTGACGGCCAACCTGGGGCTGATTCTGGGCCTTTCCGCCCTGTGCCTTCCCTCCGCCGTGGAGGCCCGGGTCTTTTTTCCCAAGGTCCTTTTGATGGTAGCCGGGGCCGGGGTGCTCTTCACCCTGTGCCGGAGGGGAACACTGCACATTCTCCCCTCCCTGCTGCTGTTTTTCGTGTTCCTCCTCTACCTTGCCGGGAGCATCCTGGAGGCAAAACGTGGGCGGAAGGACAGTCCCCCATCCCCCGCGGCAAAAGGGAGGCGAAAGCTCCTCTCCTTTGCCCTGGGCATCGCCGCCATCGTCCTGGGTTCCCGGCTGCTCATCACCTACGGCAGCGCCCTTGCCCTGCTGCTGGGCGTGCCCGCCGCCGTGGTGGGGGTGACCATGGTGGCGGTGGGCACCTCCCTTCCTGAGCTTGTCACCACCCTGACCGCCATCTCCAAAAAGGAGGCGGCCCTGTCCGTGGGCAATATCCTGGGGGCCAACGTCATCGACCTGACGCTGATCCTGCCGGTCTGCTCCGCCCTCTCCGGCGGCCGGCTCTCCATCTCCCCCCAGACAAGGGCCCTGGACCTCCCCGTGTGCCTCGCCCTCTCCCTCCTGGCCGCCCTGCCGCCCCTTTTGGGAGGCCGGTTTTTCCGCTGGCATGGAGTGGCGCTGCTGGCGGTATACGCCGCCTATACGGCGGTCCTGGTCCTCTGACGCCCCACATATGAACATCACCGCCGCAAAGCGGCGGTGATGCCCCAGCCCTTACTTTAAAATATCCCTCAAAATGCGGCCCGTCAGGCCCCAGATGGCATGGCCCTCATAGTACCAGATGGGCACGCTCACCTTTCCGCCCCGCCAGGGATAGTCCCGGGGGACGCCCACGGCCTCATAGGGGAAATCCTCCGGCACCCGGGGCACAAGCTCATAGGCATAAAGCTCCGGCGGCGTTTCCCGGAAGAAGCGCACCGGCACGGTGAATACCTCCGCCACCTCCGCCTCCGACGGGCGCATGGCGGCAAGGCCCGCCGGCGAGACCAGTCCCAGCACGGGCCGGAGAAGGAAGTTTTCCTGGTTGGCCTGGAAGTCGCTCTCCCCAAAGAGGGTGACCTGGGAGCGGGGGATGCCCAGCTCCTCCTCCGTTTCCCGGAGGGCGCACTCCGCCGCCGTTTCCCCCGCTTCCATGGCCCCGCCGGGGAAGCACACCTCGCCCCCCTGGCGGAGGGCGCCGGCCCTCACCTCAAAGAGGAGATGGGCCTCCCCCTCCTTTTCCAGGAAGGGGCAGAGCACCGCGAAGTTCCGCTTTGCCCCCATCAGGCCCGGGGCCCGGCCCTCGTAGCGCCGGCGCAGCGCCTCCAGCTCCCTCATAGCAGCATGGTCAGCGCCCGCTGGCGGTTCACGATCTCCACCGCCGGCATACTGGGGGCGTATTCGCCGTCCAGGGACCAGGGAAGGTCCTCTTCCGTCTCCAGGCGGATGGAGGAGACATGGCGGAACACCAGCCCCTCCCGGTCATACCGCTGCTCCAGCAGGGCCATCACCAGGTTTTGAAGGTCCGACGCGTTCTTGGGATTGGGGATGAGCAGCATCTCGAATTTTCCGTCATCCAGCACCACCCGCTCCGGGTCCAGCTTCATCAGCCCGCCGATGGAGGTGGAGTTGCACACGGCGCCGAAGAGGTATTCCCCGTCCAGCACCTCGCCGTCGGCGGTGAGCTTCACCCGGTAGGGCCGCAGGGTATCCAGGTCCTTCATGCCCTCCAGGATATAGGCGAAATGGCCCAGGGCGTTTTTCGCGCTCTGGGAGGCGGAATAGGAGCTTCTGGTAAAGGCGCCGAAGGAGGCCACATACACAAAGCTCCGCCGGTTCCAGAAGCCCACGTCCAACTGCCGGGGCTCATGGCGCAAGATGGCCTCCACAGCCGCCTCCGGCTGATTCGGTATCTTAAGGCTGGCCGCAAAATCGTTGGTGCTGCCCTGGGGGAAGTAGCCCAGAAGGGGCGGATGCTCCATGCCCACAAGGCCCGACACCACTTCGTTGAGGGTACCGTCGCCGCCCACGGCCACGCACACATCGTACCCCGCCGCCTCCTCTGCCGCGATCTTCGCAGCGTCGCCGCCGGCCTTGGTGCAGCGGACGCTCAGAAGGTAGCCCGCCGCGCTCAAGGTGTCGGCCGCCTCCAGAAGAGGGGCCAGGGATTTGTTTTTCCCCGCCCGGGGATTGACGATCAAAAGAAGTTTTTGCTGTTTCATCGTCTGAAAATGCCTCCTGTAAACAAAAGACAAAGCCTGTGTTAAGTCGCTGTAAAAATGAGATATAGTGGAGTATAGCACGTCAAAGTCAGGATTGCAATTCCCCCCGCCCCCGTGTAAAATGAAAGAAAGCGATGCCTTTTGGGAAAGGATGTCCGCCCGTGAAGAAAAATGTCTATGTCCGCGCAGGCGTGACGGTTTTTTGCACTGTCGCCGCCATTTTGCTCTTTTACGATACCTTTTTTGCAAGCCGGGTACTGCTGCGCATCGGCCGGCAGCTCCTCTCGGCCCTCAAGCCCATTCTCTACGGCGTTTTCATCGCCTATCTTCTGATCCCGGTGGTGGATTTCTTTGAGCGGGCCATTTTCCCCCCTGAGCTCCGCCGCCCGGGGAAGAAAGGGAGCTATATCTCCCCCCTGGCCCGCACGGTCAGCATCGTGATGACCTGGGTCCTTATTGCGTTTCTCCTGTACCTGCTCTCCTCCGTGCTGCTGCCGGAGCTGTACCGCAGCATCATCCAGCTCATTTCCAACGTGGAGACCTATTACAACACCATCAACGGATGGGTGCTGCACCTGCTGGAGAAGAACCCCGCCGTGGAGTCCTGGGTCTCCACCCAGATGGAGACTTATTTCAACACCCTGGCTGACTGGCTGACCACCGAAGTCCTGCCTCAGACCAAGGCCCTCTTCCTGGCCGTCTCCGGCGGTATCTGGACCATGGTAAGCTTCTTCATGGACCTTCTGGTGGGCTTCATCGTCTCCATCTACGTCCTGGCCACCAAGGAGCGCTGCGGCGCCCATGCCCGGAAGGTGGTCTACAGCCTCTTCAGCCGGGAAAACGTCCACTGGGTGCTGCGGGGCGCCAGGAAGGTGGACAGCATCTTCTCCGGCTTCGTGCGCGGAAAGCTGCTGGACTCCCTGATTATTGGTATTCTATGCTTTATCTGCTGCTCCATTCTCAAATTCCCCTATACGCCCCTGGTCTCCGTCATTGTGGGCATCACCAACGTCATCCCCTTCTTCGGCCCCTTCCTGGGGGCGGTGCCCAGCACCTTCCTCATTTTGCTGGCCTCCCCCATCCAGGCGCTGTACTTCCTGCTGTTCATCCTGGCCCTCCAGCAGCTGGACGGCAACATCATCGGCCCCCGCATCCTGGGGGACTCCACGGGCCTTCCCAGCCTGTGGGTCATCATCGCCATTCTGGTGGGCGGCAGCTTCTTCGGCGTGGCGGGGATGTTCTTCAGCGTGCCCGTCTTCGCCTGCCTCTACAGCGCCGCTTCCTTCCTTGTGAAAACGCGGCTGAAAAAGCGGGCCCTGCCGGTGGATTCCATGGCCTACGTGGGGGACCCGGCGGCCCGTTCCCGGGGGGAACAGGCGGAAAAAGGGCCGGAACAGGGGGAATAAATTGCAAAAGGACTTGCAATCGGTCTTTTTTTCCTGTACAATACAGCCTTGCGGAATGCCGCCCGGCCTTCCGCAGGGCTTCTTTTTACAATTAAATAGAAGAGCCGAATCATTCTGACGGGCCAACGCCCCACACTGACCCCTGGCGGCAGTGATGAAAGGAAGTATGCACCATGAAGAAACGACTCATCGCACTTGCCCTGGCAGCACTGATGTGCGCCGGACTTTCTGCCTGCGGCAGCAAAGAAGGCAGCACTCCCCAGTCTCCAAGTGCAAGCGGCGCCCAGCAAAGCGCCAACCAGCAGGCCAACGCCGTGACCGTTGGCATCGCACAGGATCTTGACAACAGTCTTGACCCCCACAAAGCCGTGGCGGCAGGAACTAAGGAAGTCATGTTCAACGTATTCGAGGGTTTGGTAAAGCCCACCTCCAACGGAGATCTGACCCCCGCCGTCGCCGAAAGCTATACCGTTTCCGAGGACCATCTCACCTATACCTTCACCCTGCGTGAGGGCGTGAAGTTCCACAACGGAGACACGGTGACCGCGGAGGATGTGGTTTATTCCATCCAGCGTGTCGCCGCCGCCACCGAGACGGGAGTCGTCCAGGTGGAGGCGCTTTCTATTATCTCGGACATCACCGCCCCGGATGAGGGCACCGTGGTCATCACCCTGTCCGAGCCCAGCAACGAATTCCTGGCCAACCTGACGGTGGCCATCCTGCCCGCCGACTATACGGAGCAGGACACCGCCCCCGTGGGCACCGGTCCCTTCCGCTTCGTCTCCCGCTCCGCCCAGGAGTCCATCGTGATGGAGAAGTTTGAGGACTACTGGGGCGAGAAGGCCTACCTGGACCAGGTCACCTTCCGCATCATCGAAAACGCCGAGGGACTGCTCATGGGCCTCCAGAGCGGCGCCATCGACATCTGCTCCCACCTCTCCTCCACCCAGACTGCACAGCTCAGCGCCGACGAATTCAACATTGAGCAGGGCAACATGAACCTGGTGCAGGCGGTTTACCTGAACAACGCCGTACCTCCCCTGGATAACCTGCAGGTCCGCCAGGCATTGTGCCTCGCGGTGAACAAGCAGGAGATCATCGACATGGCCTTTGACGGCTACGGCACCCCCATCGGCTCCAGTATGTATCCCGCCTTCGGCAAGTATTTCGACGAGTCCCTCACCGGCTACTACGCCTATGATACGGAGCAGGCCAAGGCCCTGCTGGCCGACGCCGGCTATCCCAATGGCTTCGAGCTGACCATCACCGTTCCCAGCAACTACCAGCCCCACATGGATACCGCCCAGGTGGTGGCCGAGCAGCTCAAGCTCATCGGTGTAAACGTCACCATCCAGCCCGTGGAATGGGAGACTTGGCTCAGCGACGTGTACGTGGGCCGCAATTTCCAGGCCACCCTGGTGGGTGTGGACGCCTCCACTATGACCGCCCGTGCCCTGCTGGAGCGCTTCACCTCCACCTATTCCAAGAACTTTATCAACTACAGCAACGCCGAGTATGACCAGCTCTTCGCCCAGGCCCAGGCCTGCTACGACGACGCCCAGCAGACCGGGATCTACAAGGCCATGCTGAGCAACCTCACTGAAAACGCCGCCAATGTCTACATCCAGGACCTGGCTGACCTGGTGGCCGTGCGCAAGGGTCTGGAGGGCCTTACCTTCTACCCCATCTACGTTCTCGACCTTTCCACCATCCGCTACAGCGCCTGAGATATGACCGGGTGGCCTGACGCCACTGTCCCAGGAAGGAGATGATACCATGAAATTCGCATTGAAACGCCTGCTGCAATTCGTGCTTACCATGGTCATCGTCTCCTTTTTGGCATTTGTGGCCTTCGATCTGATCTCCGGCGACCCCGCCACCGCCCTTTTGGGCACGGAGGCCAGCGCCGAGTCCGTGGCCGCCCTCCGCCAGGAGATGGGCCTGGACCGGCCCCTTCCGGTGCGCTACGCCGAATGGCTCATGGGCTTTTTCACCGGGGACCTGGGTATTTCCTACAACTACCATCAAAGCGTGGCCTCTCTCATCGCTCCCAAGATCATGGTGACGCTGCTTTTGAGCCTGGTGAGCTTTCTGCTCATCGTGGCCGTCTCCCTCCCCCTGGGGCTGCGGGCCGCCCGCCGCACCGGCGGCGTCTGGGAGGCCCTCTCCTCCGCCTTCAACCAGCTTTGCATGGCGGTTCCCCCTTTCTTTACGGGAATGCTCCTCTCCTATGTGTTCGGCATCCTGCTCAAGTGGTTCATGCCGGGCAGCTTCCCGGATCTGCGGCAGGATTTCGGCGGCGCCATGCGCCACATTCTCTTTGCCGCCGTGGCCATCGCCATCCCCCGCATCGCCATGACGGTGCGGATGCTGAAAAGCACCATCCAGGCGGAAATGGGCAAGGCCTACGTCCGCACCGCCATCTCCCGGGGAAATGACCGCTCCCAGGTTCTGCGCCGCCATGTGCTGAAAAACGCCCTGGTCCCCGTGGTCTCCTTCCTGGCCCAGACCATGGCGGAGATCGTGGCCGGCGGCATCGTGGTGGAGCAGGTCTTCGCCATCCCGGGGCTTGGGCGGATGCTGGTGGCCTCCATCTCCAACCGCGACTATCCCATGGTCCAGGCCATCGTGGTGATCCTGGCCCTTTGGGTGGTGCTTGCCGGCACGGTGGCGGACCTCATCAATCAGCGCATTGACCCGCGGCTGCGGCTGGGAGGTGGCGAATGAAAAAACGCATGAACGGCTTCCTCCGGGCGGGCCTTGTCATCACCGGCCTATTGACCGTCCTGGTCCTGGTAGGCTGCTTCTGGACGCCCTACAGCCCCACCGCCATGAGCGGTGGGGAGAAATACCTGGCTCCCTGCCTGGCCCATCCCTTCGGGACGGACAATTTCGGCCGGGACATCCTCTCCCGGGTCATGAAGGGAGCGGGCACCACCTTCTCCATCGGGGCGATGACCGTGGCCATCGGCGCTGTTTTCGGCACCGCCATCGGCGCCCTTACAGGCTATTTCGGCGGCATCGTGGACGATATCCTCATGCGGGTGGGCGACGCCCTCACCGCCTTCCCCAGCATCCTTCTGGCCCTGGTGGTCATCTCCATCCTGGGCCCGGGCAGCAAGTACAACGTGGTTCTGGCCCTGGGCATCGTCTTCATCCCCAGCTTTGCCCGGGTGACCCGCACCGCCTTCGCCTCCCTGAGGGATGTAAACTACATCAAAAGCGCCCGGCTCATGGGCGCCTCCAGCGGCCGCATCCTGCTGGTGCACATCCTGCCCAACACCATGAACGTGCTGCTGCCCGCCATCACCATCGGCTTCAACAACGCGGTGCTGGCGGAGGCCTCCATGAGCTATCTGGGCATCGGCGTCACGCCCCCGGATGCCTCCCTGGGCTATATGCTCTCCGAGGCCCAGGGTATGTTCACCCGCGCCCCCTGGTACGCCCTGTGCACCGGCGGCGTCATCGTGGCCCTGGTGTTCGGCGCGGGCCTCATCGGCGAGGGGCTGCAGCGAAGAAACGGAGAGGTGGCGTAATGCTGGAAATCAAAGATCTCCATGTGAAATTCCATAACCGGGACCGTGAGGCTGTCTCCGGCGTGTCCCTCACCATCCACGACGGGGAGATCCTGGGCCTGGTGGGGGAGTCCGGCTCCGGGAAATCCGTCACCGCCATGAGCGTTGCGGGCCTGCTGCCCCGGAAGCAGTGCGCCTTCTCCGGCCAGATCCTGTTGGACGGCGCGGAGCTTCTCCACATTCAGCGTAAGGAACTGCGCAAGCTCCAGGGCAAGGCCATCGGCGTTGTATTCCAGGAGCCCCAAAGCTGCATGGACCCCCTGATGAAGATCGGCCCCCAGGTGGAGGAGGTCCTGCGCATCCATACGGACCTGCCCCGGCCGGAGCGGAAGAAGCTGGCCCTGGAGGCCATGGCCGCCGTGGAGCTGGCGGACCCCGACGCCGTGTACGAAAAATATCCCCACGAGCTCTCCGGCGGGATGCTCCAGCGGGCCATGATCGCCAGCGCCATCGTCATCCGGCCCCGGCTCCTGCTGCTGGACGAGCCCACCACGGCCCTGGACGTCACCATCCAGGCCCAGATCCTGGAGCTGCTGAAAAAGCTGAACCGGGAGAGCGGCATCTCCATGCTCTTTATCTCCCATAACCTGAACGTGGTCCGCAAGCTTTGCGGCCGGGTCGCCGTGATGCAGCGGGGCGTTCTGGTGGAGGAGGGGGATGTGGAAACGGTGTTCCACCATCCCCAGCACCCCTACACCCAGCGTCTTGTGGCCGCCATCCCCCGGCGGGTGCGGAAGGAGGGGCCTTATGACACCTGACGATCTGGTTCTCTCTGTCTCCCATGTCACCAGCGGCTACCGGGCGGGAGGCGTTTTCACCAAGGGCCCCTACCAGGAGGTCCTTCACGACGTGACCTTCGACGTCCGCCACGGCGAAATTTTAGGCCTGGTGGGGGAATCCGGCACCGGAAAGACCACCCTGGCCCGCACCATTCTGGGCATCGTGAAGCCGGACCACGGCTCCGTCACCCATTACACCAAGCGGCCTCAGATGATCTTCCAGGACCCCTACAGCTCCCTGAATCCCGCCTACACGGTGGAATGGAACCTGGAGGAGCCCCTGCGCATCTACGGCAAGTACAACGCCAACCAGCGCAGGCAGCGGGTCCGGGAGATGCTCTCCCGGGTGGAGCTGCCGGAGGAGCTGCTGGCCGCAAAGCCCCATGAGCTTTCCGGCGGCCAGCGCCAGCGGGTCTCCATCGCCGCCGCCCTCATCCGCCGCCCCCGCTTCCTGATCGCCGACGAGCCGGTCTCCGCCCTGGACGTCACCATCCAGGCCCAGATCCTGGAGCTTTTGCGGACGCTGCGAAAGGAGCTGGACCTGAGCTTCCTGTTCATCTCCCATGACCTGAACGTGGTCTACCAGCTCTGCGACCGGGTGCTGGTGATGAAGCAGGGCCGCATCGTGGAGCAGGGCGCCGTTGACGACATCTTCGACCACCCGAAAGAGGAATACACCAAGCAGCTTTTGCGCGCCGCCGAATAACATGAACTTTTTCCTTCGCCACAAAAAACTCCATCTCTGGCTCCTGGCAGACCTGGCCGCCCTGGCCCTTTTCTACCTGGTCCGCACCAACACCTCCCTGATGAACGCCGTGGCCGCCCATATCACCGCCCCGGCCCGGCGGGCCATCGCTTCCGTCACCTACCTGACGGAGGTTTCCGTCATGGAGGTGCTGTGCGTCCTTCTGGCGGCGGCCGCCGCCGGTTACCTCCTCTGGAGCGCCGCAGCCGTTGTCCGGGCAAAGGGACGCCGGCTCCAGCGGGCCTACAGCGCCCTCCTGGGAGCAGCCTGCTTCGGCCTGTCCCTCTGGGCGGCCTTCTGCCTCCTCTGGGGCATCAACTGCTGGACGGACAGCTTCCAGACCCGTTCCGGCATCTATGCCCAGCCCGTTTCGGCGGAGGACCTGGCCTCCGTCACGGCCTACTTCGCCGGACAGCTGGCGGAGGCGGCGGATGACGTGCCCCGGGATGAAAGGGGCGCCTTCGCGGTGCCCCGGGAGGAGATCCTGGCCGGCAGCACCCATGTTTACGACCAACTGGAGCAGGAATTCCCCTTCCTGGCCTACGACGATTTCGGCGTCAAGGGGGTCCATTTCTCCCGCGTCATGAGCGATCTGGACTTTACCGGCATTTTCTGCCCCTTCACCGCCGAGTCCAACGTCAACATGGACTCCCCCGCCAGCCGCCTTCCCGCCACCGCCGCCCATGAGCTGGCCCACCAGCGGGGCATCTTTTCCGAGCAGGAGTGCAATTTCCTGGCCATCCTGGCCTCCACCACCAGCGGCATTTCCGCCTATGCCTATTCCGGCTGGATGTCCGCCTTCATCTACGCGGGTAACGCCCTCTACGGCGTGGACCCGGAGCTTTACTGGGCCATCCGTGAGACCCTTCCACCGGAGGTGGAGCAGGATTTTGCCGACGACGCCGCCTACTGGGCCCAGTTTGCCGGAAAGGCTCCCCAAAAGGTCTCCAACACCGTGTACGACGGGGTTTTGAAGGCCTGGGGAGAGGAGCTTGGCATCCAGTCCTACGGCACCGTGGTGGATCTTCTGGTGGCCTATTACGCCCAATAAAAAAGGCCGAAGCCCGGCGGGGCTTCGGCTTTTTTTCCTTTTATGAGGGGATGTTCAGATCCCCTGCGGTACGGTCCTCCACATAGGGGTTCAGGTGCTGGTTAATCAGCTCCAGCACCGCCGCCTGGTCCAGGTAGATGTAAGGGGACTTCCACTGGCCGGGCAGAGTGGAAAAGGAGATGTTCTCCGCCCCGATCTTCACGGCGGCCTTCCCCAGCCAGGCAAGGTTGCCCAGCGTCAGGTCCGTCTCCACATGACGCTGGAAGATCCGCACGAAATCATCCAGCTTGTCCAGATTGGAAAGCGTCAGGGTCTGCTTGGCAACCGCCATCAGGAAGTTCTGCTGGGTCTCCATCCGGCCGATGTCCTCGCTGCCGTAGCCGGTGCCGTCGTTGTTGTGGCGGAAGCGCACCACCTTCAAGGCCTCCTCCCCGGTCAGATGCTTCTGGCCCTTGGAGAAGTGGATGGAAAGGTCCTGGAAGGGGTCGTCATAATCCATGTCCACGGGGATGTAGAAGTCAACGCCCTCGATGGCGTCCACCAGGGCCACAAAGCCCTGCAGGTCCACCTGGATGGTGTAATCCACGGGAATGCCCAACTGGGCGGAAACCACCTCTGCAAGGCCTTCCATGCCGGAAATATTGTAGGCGGCGTTGATCTTGTGGTTTTTGCCCTTCACCACGGCCTTGGTGTCCCGGGGAATGCTGACGCCGTAGATGCTGCCTCCGCCGGCGTCCACCGCCAGAAGGATGTTGGTATCACTGCCGCCGTTGCCGTTATCCACGCCGGAGACCAGGATGGTGTAAAAATTCTCCTTGCGCTCATAGTGGGACTGGGGATCCGGCTCCGCCACGCTGCTCTGGGCCGCGGCGGCGGATTGGGCGGGTTGGGGAAGGACGGGTTCATGCTCCTTTTGCTCCGGGGCACGGAAGAGGGCATGGCCGATGCCGTAAACGGCGCCGATCACAACCACCAGGATCAGCAGCACCCCCAGGGGGCTTTTCTTTGCGCGGCGGGACCGGCGGCGGGAATGGGGTTCAGACATTTGAAACAACGCTCCTTAAAGTCCGACGGGTCGGACGGTAAATTAACATAACGCCTTTTTATTATATGGCCCATCCCGCCAAAAGGCAAGAAGAAAATAGCGGCTCTGCCGCTATTTTCCCAGCCTGCCGGAAAAAATCGCATCGGCGCCCCTTCGGAGGGATGACCGCCCCGAAGGGGCCCCTCCCCTTACGCCCCGCGGTACTTCTTGCGGGTGGCGATGCCCCCCCGGATATGCCGCTGGGCCTTGTTCACATCCAGCACTTCCTTCACCTGCAGGTACAGTCCCCGGTTAAACTGGGGCAGCCGCTCGGAGATGTCCTTATGTACGGTGGATTTGCTGATGCCAAATTTCCGTGCGGCGGCACGGACCGTTGACTTGTTTTCTATGATGTAAAGGGCCAGGCGCTCTGCCCGCTCCTCCATGTTTTCCTTCAAAACGCTTCACTCCCCACCTCTTGGTGCTTCCAGTCTATGCGGGGGAAGGGGGCGGGTATGCAGGCGCCGGAAGGGCGGAAAAGGCCTCAGGCACTCCATCTTGCATAATAAGCGTCATTCAAAAGAGCAAATTCCGTCTGAATGCAAGTAAAATTGTTTGTTTCATACAAAAGTTTTTTATTTGTTATGGCAATAAATACATATTCTCAGCCATTTTTCTCTTCCGTTTTTTGTGTTCTGTCATTGACTTTCTGCGGCGAAAGGATTACCATGAGCGAACGATGAAAGCTGAGGCAGAAAATGGATTTCCCTGCCGCAAGGAGGTTTTTGCGTGAAAAAAGGATTGATTTTCATCACGGCGCTTCTGGTGCTTTGCCTTCCGGTAATGGCTTTTGGCCCGGATGCCACCGTGGGCCAGGCTTCCGGGGCCATGCCGCCCTGGCTTTGTATCCCCTTCGCGGGGCTTCTGCTCTGCATCGCAGTCTTCCCGGTGGTCCGCCCCGTCTGGTGGGAGGAACACCAGGGCTGGGCGGTGCTTTTCTGGTCCTTTCTGTTCCTGATCCCCTTTGGGATGGTGAACGGAGCGGAGGCAGCGGTGGAATCGGCCCTGGAGTGCATCGTCAACGACTATCTCACCTTTATCGTGCTGCTGTTCGGCCTGTTCTGCGTGGCGGGCAACATCACATTGGAGGGCGACCTGGCCGGCTCTCCCCGGGTCAATGTGGCCCTGCTGCTCTTCGGCACCTTTCTTGCCAGCATCGTGGGCACCACCGGCGCCAGTATGCTGATGGTCCGTCCCATGATCAAGATGAACGCCTGGCGCAAGCGCAAGCGCCACATCATGGTGTTTTTCATCTTCCTGATCTCCAACATCGGCGGCTGCCTGACCCCCATCGGAGATCCTCCCCTGCTGATGGGCTTCTCCCGGGGCGTTCCCTTCTTCTGGAGCCTGCGGCTGCTGCCCATCATGCTGTTCAACATGGCCATCCTGCTGACCGTATTCTACTTTGTTGATATGAAGGCCTACCGCCGGGATATTGCCATCGGCAGAAAGCCGGACATCAGCAAGCCCGGCACGGACGTCCACATCACCGGCCTGCACAACCTTCTCTTCCTGGCGATGATCGTGGCGGCCGTCATCCTCAGCGGCGTGCTGCCCACCATGCCCGTCTTCCAGGACGCCGCCGGCCAGGTGCTTGGCATCCGCCTTTTCGGCCAGGTGCGGCTCACGGTGCCCGCCCTGATTGAGATCACCATCATCCTCCTGGCGGCGCTGCTCTCCTTCCGGACCACCCCGGTGTCCGTCCGGCAGGCAAACCACTTCACCTGGGGCGCCATCCGGGAGGTTGCGGTGCTGTTCATCGGCATCTTCATCACCATGCAGCCCGCGCTGATGCTGCTGAAGGAATACGGCGCCTCCCTTGGCCTGGAGAGCCCCTTCCAGATGTTCTGGGTCACCGGCGCCCTTTCCAGCTTCCTGGACAACACCCCCACCTACCTGGTCTTCCTGACCACCGCCTGCGCCATGGGCTTTGAAAGCGGCCTGGCCACCTCCCTGGGCACCATTCCGGTCAGGATGCTGACGGCCATTTCCTGCGGCGCGGTCTTCATGGGCGCCAACAGCTACATCGGCAACGCCCCCAACTTTATGGTGAAGGCCATCTCCGATGAAAACGGCGTCCGGATGCCCTCCTTCTTCGGTTACCTTCTCTGGTCCCTGGCGTTCCTGGGGCCGGTGTTCCTGCTGGATTCCCTGATCTTTTTCCTGTAAGGAGGTGGACGGAACATGAACAAGAATCGTGAACAGTGTCTTGAGCTGGCCAACCGCATCTATGACCTGGACGCCGAGGTCTACCGCATCCTGGGCTCCGGCCTGGGCCGGGTCTTTACCGGCAGCCGGGAGGCCACCATCCAGGAGCTGGTGAAGGTGATGTTCGACCTCACCATGGGCCACTACCTGCGCAGCGAGCTGGCCCTCATCGGCAACATGGCCCGCACCATCAAGGACAAAAACGAGCGCGCCCGAATCATGCGGGAGTATGATGAGATCCTCAAGGCGGTGGAGAGCCTGCCCAAGAGCTTCGCCTCTGTGGACATCCTTGATGAAGAGGCCGCCCGGCTCAACAGTGCCAATCTGGGCAGCCGCTTCGCCCAGAACAACCACCTCATCATCTGCATCGGCCGCACCTACGGCTGCGCCGGCACCGACATCGGGTTCGCCCTGGCGGATAAGCTCCATATCAACTACTATGACTCCGAGATCTTCACCGAGGTGCTGGAGCGTCTGGAGGCGGAGAAGGACTCCGTCCGGGACCACGCCAGCTTCGCCCACCACCAGAACCTCAACCGCAGCCTGGGCCGGGATCACCGGAGCCTTGCCCAGCACCTGCGGGACTTCAACCGCTACCACGGCCTGCCCAAGGAGGACGCGGTGTTCTTCAACCAGAGCGACCTGCTGGCCGAAATGGCCAAGCGGGAGGACTTCATCATCATGGGCCGCTGCGCGGACACCATCCTCACCAACCTCCGCATCCCCCACATCAGCATCTTCATCAACGCCCCCTTTGAGATGCGGGCCCGCCATGTGATGCAGACCGATGACCTGAACTACAAGGCCGCCTGCAAGCTCCTTCGGAAGCTGGACCGCCAGCACCGCCACTACTATGAGTTCTACACGGGGCGCGAATGGGGCAACAGTGTGAACTACGACCTTTGCATCAACTCCTCCAGCTACGGCATCGAGGGTTCCGTACAGCTCATTGAGCGCATCATCAAGAAGCACACCGGCCGAAACGGCCCCCAGGAAAACTGATCAAACGGTGCGCCGCAGCATACTGCAGCGCGCCGTTTTGTTTTCAACAGGCCGTTAAATTCCGCACCGGTGTGGTTTTCTGACTGGGGGACATTTTCACCCGAAGTTTGTATTCTTCCCGGTTCCCGTGGTATACTGTCTTTGTCCCATCATGTCCCTATGTACAGGAGGTGCCCACCATGCCCAACAAAGACCTGCTGCTTGTCATTGATATGCAAAACGTATATCTCCCCGGGGAGGAATGGGGCTGTCCCGGCTTTCCCCAGGCCCTGAAGAAGATCACCTCCTTGCTGGACGCCGGCGTCCAGGCGGTGTTTACCCGCTTTGTGTCCCCCGGGACCCCCGTGGGAACCTGGAAGGCCTATAACAGCGAATACGCCCACATCAACGAAAGCGCCTGGCTCAACGACATCGCGGCGGAGCTGAAGCCCTACCTGAACACCCACCCCCTGGTGGATAAATCCACCTACTCCTCCTGGACGGCGGAGGTAGCCCGGCTGGCGGAGGGATATGACCGCATCCTCCTCTCCGGCGTGGTGGCAGAGTGCTGCGTGCTGGCAACGCTGATGTCTGCCATGGACGCGGGCAAAAAGGTGGTATACCTGACAGACTGTGTGGCGGGCCAGGAGGCAGCCTATGAGGAAGCCGTCCAAAAGATCGCCGGGATTTACGTCCCCATCCACACCCTGGTAATGGACAGTGGGACCTATTTATCCGCCCAAAGCTAAAAGGAAAGCGCTTCGGAGTTCCGAAGCGCTTTTTTTATCCTTCTTTCCAGATGAAAATGGGCAAGGGCGGGTCGTTTTTACGGTTGGCCCAGTGACACACCAGCACGGAATACCGCCTGTCGTCCAGCGTCTTCACGTGCTCCAGCACCGCGTCTTTCTCCTCATATCCGTTTTCCTTGCCGTAATAGAGGGCGATGGCCATGACGCCGCCGGGACGCAGGAGGCGGAGCCCCGCGTCGATGGCCGCCAAGGAGGATTCCGCGCGGGTGAAGATATGGGGGTCCCCTCCGGGCAGGCGGCCCAGGTTGAACACCACGCAATCCACCCTTCCCTCCGGAGCATAGCGCTCCATGTGGGCGTGGCTGTCCAGGATCACCTCCGCCCGCAGGCCTTCCCCCTCCAGCAAGGCCCGGGTCTGGCGCACCGCCTCCTCCTGGATGTCGAAGGAGAGCACCCGGCCCCCCTCCCCCGCAAGGCGGCAAAGCAGGGCGGTGTCCCGGCCCCTGCCCGCCGTGGCGTCGATGCAAAAGGCCCCCGGCACAACAGACCGGCGCAAAAATTCGTGCACCATCCCCAATGTGTTCAGGTTCTCCATCTCCGGCTCCTTCCGGCGGAACGCGCCGCCCCTTTTTCAAATCCGTTGCCACGATTGTATCAGCTTCCCGGCGGGAGCGCAAGTGTCCGCCTTTCAGGGGCAGTACCCGGGGGCGTGTTTTTCCGCGGAGGAATAATCTCCACTTGCGCCGCCGCCTTTTTTCACATATAATGGAGTTGGAAAAACAGATCCCTCCACCCGCGATACCCTGCTCCCCCGATCCCCTTCCACGATTCCGAAAATAACGAGACAGGAGAGATACATATGGCATTATTGGGAAATTTTTTTGAGCCCGCCAAAAATCCGGAAACCGGTGAATCCACCCCTGCCTTCAGCCTTTCCGCAGTTGTTGCCTACAAGGAAAAGGCTGACCGTGCCCTTGCGCAGCAGGCGGAGCTGAATGCAACCATTGAGGAAAAAGTTGCGGTGTTGGAGGACGAGCTGCGCGACCTGCGCTACGAGCTCCATTCCCTGAGCCACACCGAGCCTGACGATCCCTATTCCCGTGCCCACGACCGTTGGGATGAGCGCCAGGACCTGCTGGAAAAGCACCTGGCCGACGTGGAAAACGAGATCGCCGATCTGCGAAAAGTCATCGTCACAGCGAATCCCTGATCCCGTTGAAAAAGCCGCCCGGTATAGCCGGGCGGCTTTCAGCTTGCCGAAAACGCCTTTTCGCCAAGCTGTGCAAGTTTTTCTGAGCTTTAAAAAGTTCAGAAAAACTTCGATTCTGCACGAAAGACAACCCTGATGGTTTTCTTTCGTAACTATCTTTCCTTCCGAAGATCCTGCCCCATACGGTTTTTCGAAAGGCTCAAAGCCGCCCGGTATAGCCGGGCGGCTTTCTCATAGGGTGGATATAGGGTGGATAAAGCTGGGTGGATGAAGCTCAAATCTCCACGCACTCCAAAACTTCCTTGCTGCGGGTGAACTCATCATAGTCCAAGCCCTTGGTCTCCGTCTCCATCTCGCCCACCTGGTTGTCGTAGGGATCGGCGCGCCAGTGCTGCTTGTCGATGGTAAAGGGCGCCTGGAAGGCGCTGTTGGCCACCATGCGGTAGGGGTCCAGGTTGCCGAAGTAGAACTGCCGGCGCTCCTCGTTCTCAGCACGGACGGCGGCGGTGCCGTAAGAGGTGTCGGCGAAAAGCCAGCCGTAGGGCGCAATATAGAAGCGCACCCAGTCGTGGCCGCCGCAGAAATCGGGCTCCGCGGCGAAGCCGCTCTGCCACTGGGCGGGAATGCCCACGCAGCGGCAAAGGGTCATGAACAGCAGGGCGAAGACGCCGCAGTCGCCGGTGAAGTTCCGTGCGCAGGATTCAGCGATGTTCTCCAGCACAAAGTAGGAGGGCATGAAGGTATACTTCATGTTGATGGTGATGAAATCATAGAAGATCTTGGCTTTTTCCAGGGGATCGGCAACACCCTCGGTGAGGGTGGCGGCCAATTCCCGGATATAAGGCGTGAAGACGATGTGGGGGGCCTCCTCCTGGGTGAAGAAGCCGGGCTGGTCCAGGTCGGCCTTGATCTTGCTCACATCGTGGTAGACCGCCTTGTGGACATAGGAATACTCCACGGAAAACTCGTGGTTTTCCTCCATGTTCTCCTGCCAGCAGATGGTGCGCTGGGGGGCGTCCTCCGGAGCCACGATGCCGGTTTCGGGGAACATCTTCTCGATGCGGATCTCGCTTTGCTGCTCGCAGGCGGCGGGAACGGGCAGGTGGGCCCGGATCAGCATCCCGGGGACGAAGTTTTCGTCCTTCAGCCTGACACTGGCCCGGATGCGGATGCGGTTGGTCATGCTGCCCTGTTCCTTCATGATCTTCATGCAGCGGTCCAGGCGGTTGTCCCCCTTGGAGCCCTTGCCGGCGCTCTCCACGCCGTGCATCTGGACGCCGGCACGCCGGGCAAAGGCGGGCTCCGCCTTGCACATGGTTTCAAAAAAGCGGCCAAAGAAGTGCATTTCGCCCTTGACGTAGATCCAGCCGATCTTACCGGCCTCCACCCGCTCGTCGAACTCCTGGGCGGTGAAGTCGGGGATGTGGCTGCGGCAGATGGCCAGAGCCTCCTCCCGGTCATAGGGATACTCCGGGGGCAGGCGCAGGATCATCTCCCTCTGGGCGATGAGGCAGCAGCGCAGGGCCTTGGGCACATTGTCCATGGCCAGGCGGCGGTCAATGAGGCGGATGGCCCCCTCAAAATCGCCGTAGGTCTTGCGGCGCAGGATATCATCGGGCAATCCGATGTTCAGGTAACGCAGGGTTTCGTTGACATTCATAGGTATTCCTCCCGGTTAAGATAATCCCCCCACCCGCAAAGCGGGCGGGGGGATTTGTTTTGCATATGCTTTTTCAGGCGGGTCAAAATTCAGGCGAATTCAGGTTTCAGGCGAATCAGAAGTTGCTGGCTAAAGGGAATCAGACCATCATCTTCAGGATGGCGCCCATGCCGAGGCCCATGAAGTTACCGATGGCGGCACCCAGAACGCCCATCAGGACGCCGATACCGGCATAGGACTCATGATAAGCAACAGCGATGATGGGAGCGGATGCGGAGCCACCGATGCAGGCGACGGAAGCGGTGGAGCACATGCACAGATCCCAGTGGAACAGCTTGGACAGCAGGAACATGGTGACCACGTGGATAGCCAGCACGAAGATGCCGTAGACGACCCACATGGGGGCGGACAGCAGATCGGTAACAGTGGCGGTGGAGGCCAGCAGAGAAACGACAGCGTACAGGTAGACGTTGGACAGCTCGTTCACGGCAGGCAGCTTGCCCAGCGGGGTCATGGCGCAGATCAGGCCCAGGATGGTGACGAACACGGTGGTGCAGGTGCCCTTGTCGAAGAAGTCCAGGCCCACGTTCTTGAAGAAGCCGTTCAGAGCGACGCCCACCATCTGGGACAGAGCGGAAACCAGCAGGGACAGGCCGATCAGGAAGATCCAGTCAGCAGCGTTGGGCTTCTTGTTCTGCTCCTTGGCGACCTCGGCGTTGGCGGCCTCAGCGATGGCCTTCAGGCCGGTGGTGTTGGCCTTGACGGCGTTGTCCCACTTGTCGGAGTACTTAACCATGAACAGCAGCAGGGCGATCCACAGAGAGTAGCAGACAGTATCCAGAGCCAGAGCGCAGGAATAAGCACCGGCGTCAACAGGCAGAGCATCCTGCATAGCGGCCATGTTGGCGGAGCCGCCGACCCAGGAGGCGTACAGAGCAGCGGTAGCAGCCCAGGTGGTCTCGCCGCCGCCGATCATGTTCTTGAAGATGGGATAGCCGATGATGAAGGCGACGCCCAGGGTAATGGCGCTGCCCATGAAGATGGCGATCATGCGGGGGCCCAGCTTAGCCAGCTTGCGGAAGTCGCAGCGCAGCAGCATGACGAAGATCATGGCGTAGAGCAGGTTGTTCTTCAGGGCGGAGTAAGCGGCGCCGCAGGCGTCGGAATTATACAGGCCCATGGTGCAGAAAACCATGTTCAGCACGTAGATGAACACCAGGGGAGGAACCACATTGAAGACCTTCCACTTGGCGTACTTCTCCAGGGCCAGCAGGCCGCCGGCGATGAACATCAGGAATGCGATGTAAGTAAAGCCGTTCGTAATCGTAAACATATTCTTCTCCCTTTCTCATTTTCGAAGCCCCTTTCGGAGCCTCCACTTCGTCCGCTTTTGCAAGCGGACAGCAGCATATGCGTTTCCCCGCCCCCCTTTCAGGTGATATATCAACTTTTGGTTGATCGGATTTACAGCCGGTGCCTGACGCCGGCCGGCCGGAGGGTTCCCCCGCATCAGCGCGCTTGAAGAAAAAAAAGCACCCGGCAAAGGACAGAATGATTCCGTGCACCTTTGCTGGGTTTCATTCGCTCCGGATATATGGTGGATACCCTCGCAGAATAAAGCAGCTAATATGAAGTATAAAGTCCGGCGAAATGCAATCCAAGGATTGCTTTCGCGCTTATCATATAAAATTTTTCCCTTTTCGTCAAGACGCTGTCCACTTTTTTTCCATTTTCCCCTTTCTTGTCTTCCTTTTTTGTACAATTTGCACATCCGCATCTTTCATCTTTATGCCCCGCGGACTCCCGGGGAAGCTTGACTTTTTCCCTGTTTTGCGGCATACTAGTATATATGTTATATAATAAATAATATATTGTGGGGTCTTGCCGCCCTATCTGAAAACCTGTATGGAAGGAACATGGTATCATGAAAAACGCAACCGCACCCGCCACACCTCCTCGCTGCAACTATTATGTCATCGGCGAGTCCCGTACCAACGCCGATAACGCCATCACTATGATCTATGGCTCCTTTTACATGGCCTTTGAGGTGGACAGTGAAACCGAGACGGTGATCCGCTTCAGCTGTACCCACACCCTGGACCTAACGGAACAATTCCTCCAGGGCATTTTTATCGGCCAGCACTTCCCCTCCATCGAAGGCTGGCTGGACGGAGTATTAAAGCGCTTTTACGGCGGCTCCTCCCGCCGGGCGGTGCTCACCAGCTACCGCGACGCTCTGAAACGTTACCGCGCCATAAAGGACGATTTGCGCAACGATACGTAATTCCCCCAAAATTTTGACGTTTTGCACAACGTATCCCCCACCTTTCATGGGTATTCATACGAATTCCTTTTTGCCGCCTTGACAAGGTGCTGTTAAGACTTTATACTCGTGGCATAAGGAAAAGATTCCTTTTCCTGCCAAAAATACATCATGAAGGCTGCTTCAAACTGCCAGATGTGATTTCCGTCATATCTAAGTATTTGAAATCCAGCAGAAGTACGGCGCGTTTGCGTCCCGTATTTCTGTTGGATTTTTTATCTGCATGACGATGACGGTTCACGATAAGAAAGAAATAATCGCACCGCAAAGCGGGCGAAAATGAAAGGAAATGATTTCATATGGTTATTGGTGTCGCTAAGGAAATCAAAAACAACGAGTTTCGCGTGGGTCTGACCCCCGGTGCTGCCAGCGAGTATGTCAAGGCTGGCCACACCGTTCTGATCGAGAAGGACGCCGGCATCGGCTCTTCTTTCACTGACGCTGAGTACGTGGAGGCCGGCTGCAAGATCGTTGAGACCGCCGCTGAGGCCTGGGCCGCCGACATGGTCATCAAGGTCAAGGAGCCCCTGGAGTCCGAGTACAAGTATTTCCGCAAGGGTCTGGTGCTGTACACCTACCTGCACCTGGCCGCCGACGAGCCCCTCACCAAGGCCCTGATGGAGAACGAGGTCAAGGCCATCGCTTATGAGACCATCGTTGACAGCCGTTTCGGCGGCCTGCCCTGCCTGGCTCCCATGAGCGAGATCGCCGGCCGTATGTCCATTCAGGAAGGCGCCAAGTACCTGGAGCGTCCCTTCGGTGGCCGCGGCGTGCTGCTGGGCGGCGTGTCCGGCGTGAAGCGCGGCAACGTGCTGATCCTGGGCGCCGGCAACGTTGGTATGAACGCTGCCAAGATGGCTATGGGCCTGAACGCCAACGTCACCATCACCGACGTGAACATCAACCGTCTGGCCTACATCGACGACCTGTTCGGCAGCAAGATCACCACCCTGTATTCCTCCGACTCCAACATCCGTGAGGCTCTGAAGGACGCTGACCTGGTCATCGGCTCCGTCCTGCTGCCCGGCAAGGCCACTCCTAAGCTGATCCGCAAGGAGCACCTGAAGCTGATGAAGCCCGGCGCTGTCATCGTTGACGTGGCCATCGACCAGGGCGGCTGCTGCGAGACCTCTCACCCCACCACCCACGACGATCCCATCTTCGTGGTGGACGGCATTGTCCACTACTGCGTGGCCAACATCCCCGGCGCTGTCTCCAACACCTCCACCCAGGCTCTGGTGAACCGCACCCTGCCCTACGGCCTGCGTCTGGCCAACATGGGCATGGAGGCCGCCTGCAAGGCTGACAAGGGCCTGATGAACGGCGTCAACTGCTATGCCGGCAAGTGCACCTTCCCCGGCGTTGCCGAGGCTCTGAAGCTGGAGTATGTTGCTCCCGAGACCCTGATGTAATCTGCTCTCACTTCTTTATCTTTCCCCAGGAAACGGCCGGACGGGCTACCCACCCGTCCGGCCGTTTCCACGCAAATCCGCCCGTGCAGTGCCAATCCCCGCCTCCCCGGACACCGGAAGGAATGCAGGCTCCATCCGCTAAAATTCCCCGGTCCATCCGGGCCGCCGGGCCGGTTTTCCTGTCTTTTTTTGCCCCGGCGCATATTTCCTTTTCTTTCCGGATATGGTACAATGGCCCCATGACGTAAAAGTGCCTGCGGCGCAGGCGGATCTTGAAGAAGGATGTGACCTCATATGAAAACCGGCCTTGTATTGGAGGGCGGCGCCCTGCGGACCATTTTTTCCTCCGGCGTCTGTGATGCGTTTTTGGACGCAAAGCTTCCCCTGCCGGATTACACGCTGGGCGTCTCTGCAGGCATCGCTTACGGCGTAAGCTACCTTTCCCAGCAGAACCGGAGAAACCTCAAGCTGGTCACCACTTATGCCGGCGACCACCGCTACATGGGCTGGCGGAACATGGTCAGCCCCAAAAACCGCTCCTACTTCGGGCTGAAATTCGCCTATGAGACCATTCCCCAGGAGCTGCTGCCCTTCGATTACGACGCCTTTGAAGCTTACTCCGGCACTGTGGAGGCCGTAGTGACCAACCTGGAAAGCGGCCTGGCGGAATACCTGCCGGTGCCCCGGCGGGAGGGCAGCAGCAAGCTGCTCCAGGCAAGCTGCTCCATCCCGCTGATGTTCCCGGTGGTGGAGCTGGAGGGCAAGCCCTACCTGGATGGCGGCTGCGCCGACGCCATTCCCTGGCAGCACGCCCTGGAGGCGGGCTGCGACCGCCTGGTGGTGGTGCTGACCCGGGAGCGGGACTACCGCAAGGAGCCGGATGGGAACCTGCGGGCTCTGGAACGGACCTTCCGCAAGTACCCGGCCTTCCTCGAGACCATGCGTACCCGAACCCAGCGCTACAACGAAAGCCGGGAGGCGCTGTTCCGGCTGGAGGAAGAGGGAAAAGTAATTGTCATCGCCCCTGAGGACACCCTGGGCTGTTCCCGGACGGAACGCGACCTGGAGATCCTGCGGGCGTTGTGGCAGCAGGGCTACTTTGCCGGCCGCCGGGCCGCCGAAGCGGTCAGGGACTTTTGGACCAAGGAGGGCTGATGCCCTCCTTTTCCTTTCCGCTTCTGTTGCTTTTTTGCGGAAATTTTGCAAAATCAGATTCTTTTTGTTCATTCCGCCAATTTTCTTTAAGGACGCTTTACATATATAATGTTTTTGGCACGCAAACTGGATTACCGGTAAATGCAAAAAGGAGCTTCTGAAATGGATATCTTTTCCGTCTTTACCCTTTGCGGCGGCCTTGCCTTCTTCCTGTACGGCATGACCACTATGTCCAAAAGCCTTGAAAAAATGGCCGGCGGCAAGCTGGAGCAGCTTCTCAAGCGCATGACCTCCAACCCCTTCAAGAGCCTGCTGCTGGGCGCGGGCATCACCATCGCCATCCAGTCCTCCTCCGCCATGACCGTGATGCTGGTGGGCCTGGTGAACTCCGGCGTGATGACACTGGATCAAACCGTGGGCATCATCATGGGCTCCAACATCGGCACCACGCTGACGGCGTGGATCCTCTCCCTCACGGGCCTTGAGAGCGAGAGCCTTCTGATCAACATGGCCAAACCGGAAAATTTCTCTCCCATTCTGGCCCTGATCGGCGTCATCCTCATCATGGGCTCCAAAAAGCAGCGCCGCCGGGACATCGGCCGCATCATGGTGGGCTTCGCCATTTTGATGTACGGCATGGAGCTGATGAAGGATTCCGTCAGTCCCCTGGC
Organism: Oscillospiraceae bacterium; assembly: GCA_016293265.1. GTDB lineage: Bacteria > Bacillota > Clostridia > Oscillospirales > Oscillospiraceae > Oscillibacter. Next base: position 27,429 of record JAEDEN010000005.1, read on the forward strand.
GGATATGCCCCAGTTCTCCCAGATGCTCACCGCCTTCACCAACCCCCTGCTGGGCGTGGCCGTGGGCGCCATCTTCACCGGCGTCATCCAATCCTCCGCCGCCTCCGTGGGTATTTTGCAGGCCCTGGCCCTCACCGGCTCCATCACCTACGGCATGGCCATCCCCATCATCATGGGCCAGAATATCGGCACCTGCGTCACCGCCCTCATCAGCTCCATCGGCGTGAACCGCAACGCCAAGCAGGTGGCCGCCATCCACATTTCCTTCAACGTCATCGGCACCGCCGTGTGCCTGGTGCTGTTCTACGGCGGCGGCCTTTTCATCGAGATGCCCTTTATGGATCTGCCCGTGGGCGCCATGGGCATCGCCGGCTGCCACAGCATCTTCAATATCCTCACCACCGCGCTGCTCCTGCCCTTCTCCCGCCAGTTGGAAAAGCTGGCGAAGAAGATGGTCAAGGATGAGGACAAGACCCAGGAATTTGCCTTCCTGGATCCCCTGCTGCTGCGCACCCCCGCCGTGGCCATCGCCGAGTGCGTTTCCATGACCAACCGCATGGGCGAGCTGGCCCGGGAGACGCTGAACCTTGCCCTGGAGCAGCTTGACCACTACACCGAGGCCCGGGAAACCGCTATTGCCGAAAATGAGGACAAGCTGGACATCTACGAGGACCGCCTGGGCCGGTATCTGGTGAAGATCTCCCAGAAGGGTGCCTCCGCTGACAACATCCGCACCGTCTCCCGCCTGCTCCACTCCATCGGCGACTTCGAGCGCATCGGCGACCATGCCGTGAACCTGCAGGAGTCCGCCCGGGAGCTCCACGAAAAGGACCTCCACTTCTCCGAAAAGGCCAACGAGGAGCTACAGGTGGTGTTCTCCGCCCTGACGAAGATCGTAAACCGGTCCTTTGACGCCTTCATCAACGACGATGTGGACAAGGCCCGCCGTGTGGAGGTGCTGGAAGAGGCCATCGACGGCCTCATCGAGGAGATGCGCAGCCGCCACATCATCCGCCTCCAGACGGGGGAATGCACCATTCAGCTGGGCTTCGTCCTCAACGACCTCTTGGCCAATCTGGAGCGTGTTTCCGACCACTGCTCCAACATCGCCATCAGCGTCATCCAGGAAAAGACCCATGGCTTCAACCCCCATGTCTACACCCATGACATCAAGCAGGAGACCGGCTTCACCACCGATCTTGCCAAGGCCCAGGAGACCTTCCGCCTGCCCTGACCCACTTCGTCAAAAACGCCGTCCGGCTGCGGACGGCGTTTTCTTTCCCCTCCTTTGGGGCCGGCCCTGCCGGGAAGGAAGAAGCCTGTTTGACATCAGCAAAACGCCCGGACATTTCTGTCCGGGCGTTCTCAGATCATTTCTCAATTCCACACAGGCCGGCAGCTTCAGGCTGTCCCAGGAGGGCGGCCCCTTGGCCAGCCTCACTACCAGTCTGCGGTTTTCCGGCGGTTCAGGGGCCCTCTTCCGGCGGCTGGGCCTCCCAGCCCACCGCGTGGGTCCGCAGGTATGCAAGCCAGGCCTGGCAGCCGGCGGTGTTCAGATGTACCCCGTCATAGGTCCAATCCGCCCGGAGGCACCCCTCTTCATCGGTGACGGCGGCGGCCACGTCCACCAGGGGACAGTCCTTTTCCCCGGCGACCTGCCGTATCACCTGGTTATAGAGGGCGATGCGCTCATTGTTGACATAGGACTTCTTCTCCTCCTGAAGCTTGCTCACCGGCATCAGGGACTGGAGGATGACCTCCGACTCCGGATGATCCTGGCGGAGGCGGTCAATGAGCTTGGCATACTGGTCATGGAAATCCTCGGTTCTGGGCCACCCCAGCTCGTTGACGCCCAGCATCACGTAGATGCGCTCCGGGTCGGTTTCCGCCTGGGCCATGGCGTCCAGCAGGGGCATGTTGCCCGCCTCCGTGTCCACCGCCTTGCTGAACACGGATTCCACCGTGGCGCCCGTTGCAACATAGTAGGTGCCCGCGGTCAGTCCGCTGTAAAGGCGGAAGCCGTCCGTGCGGGAATCTCCCAGGAAGGCCGCCGTTTCAAAGTAAGTATCCTCCACCGGAAGGGTCTCCTCCACCGGTTCCGCCGGCGCCGCAGGCTCCTCAGGCACTGAGGGCTCATCAGGCTCCCCGGCTTCGTCAAGGGCGGCGGGAGGCTCCTCCGGCGGGGCCTCCTCCAGATCAGGAATGACCCTTGCCCCGCCGATAACAGCCGCCGGTATCTCCTCCAGGGGCGAATCCACTCCCCGGGAGATGGCTGCCGAAGGCAGCAGCAGCGCCGTTGCGGCAAGCAGGGCCAGCAATCCCGGAAGCCGTCCCCAGCGTTTGTTCTGTTCTCTTTTTCCGCTCATGCCGGTGCCTCCCTGTTTTCTGCCGCGCCCGTTTTTTCTTATTTTCATTATAAGGGAAGGGACGAAAAAAGTCGAAACAAATCGGTTAAAAATTGTATCAATTTCGTTGCTTTTTCTTCTGTCAAACCATGCAAAAAAGCACCCTCTGCCGCCAGCATTTGACAACAGAGGGTATTTTTTTATTATCAATACTACTATTTGGATTCTAATCTGTGGCTGCCTGCTCCAACCGCAGTGTCACCTCCAACAGCTCTCCGTCCCGCCAGAGGGTGATGGGCAGCTCATCGCCCAGGTAGTACCGGCTGCGCACCCGCAGCAGCGCCCGGCTGGAGGTAATCTCCTCCCCGCCGGAGCGCACCACATAGTCGCCCTTCAGCACTCCCGCCTGCTCCGCCGCGGAGCCCTCTGTCACCCCCATAACCTGGATGCCCCAAAGCTCTCCGTCCAGACGGGTGCCCAACTGGGCCACCAGCAATCCCAAGGAGGGCTCCGGCTGCACCTGGCCGAAAGTCAGCAGGTCCCGGACGATGCGCTCCATGGAGGCGGTGGGGATGGCAAAGCCAAGGCCCTCCACGCTCTCATACTGGGACATCATTTTCACCACGTTGATGCCCACCACCTGGCCGCATTCGTTGATGAGGGGGCCGCCGGAGTTGCCGGAGTTCAGGGCGGCGTTGGTCTGGATCAGCGTCATGGTGCGCCCGTCCACGTCCACATCCCGGTTGATGGCAGAAACGATGCCGTCGGTCAGGGTGCCCCGCAGCTCCACTCCCAGGGGGTTTCCGATGGCATAGACCTTATCGCCCACCTGGAGGGAATCCGAATCCAGGAAGCGGGCGGCAGGAAGGCCGGTCTCATCCACCTTCAGGACCGCCAGGTCATTTTCCTGGTCCCCGGCCACATAGAAGGCCTGGTAGGTGCGGCCGGTGTCCAATGCCACGGAGCATTCCCGGCCTCCCTCCACCACGTGGTAATTGGTGATGATATAGCCGTCCTCCGTAAAGATGACACCGGTGCCCACGGACATCCTGCCGTAATCCTTCCCCTCCTCCAGACGCACCATCACCGTCACCACAGAGGGGTTCACCTGCCGGTAGACCTCCTGGGCGGTGATGGCTTCCCTGGGCTCCCGCTCCAGGGGGAGGGACACCCCCTGGCCGGTGGGATAGGTGGGGATGGTGACTTCTTCCGTCAGCTCCTCCAGGGCCTCCTGCCAGTCTCCCTCCTCTTCCTCCCGCCACGGCCAAAACCGGGCGGCCAGGGCCAGCAAAACAGCCAAAACCAGCAGAATGAGGAAGACGGCCAGGCCCAGTTTTCTTCTCTTCTTTTGTACGGGGAGCCCCTGTGCCGCCGGGGCGGGGGCCAAACGCCCGGGCAAAGGCCGGGTATAGACCTCTACTACCTCCCGGGGCCGGGCCTGGCGGTAGACCTCCACCACCTCGCCGGGGCAGCGGGTCGTCACTTGCTGTTCCATGCAGTCCTCATTTCGTGGCCAGGGAGAAGGTAAAGGTGGTCACTCCGTTCTCGCTGGTCACATTGATTTTTTCCTTATGCTGCTCCAAAATGGTGCGCACGATGTAAAGGCCCAGTCCTACGCCGTCCTTATCCTCGCTGCGGGACTTGTCGCTCTTGTGGAAGCGCTCGAACAAGAGGGGCAGCTCCTCGGGGTCGATGGTCTCTCCCTCGTTGCGGACGGTGACCAGGGCCTTGCCCTCCATCCGCGCCACGCCGAGATAGAGGGTGGAACCGGGAGTGGCGAACTTGGCTGCGTTCTCCAGCAGGTTGTAGATCACCTGGGTAATCATATCATTGTCCCCCAGCACCAAAATGGGCTCCTCGGGGATATCCGCCTCCACGTCCAGGTCCCGGTCGGTGATCTTCTTTTCCATGGAGATCAGCACCCGGCGCATACTCTCGCACAGGTCGAAGTGGTTGCCGCCCCGGAGGGGGTCTATGGCCTGAAGCTGGGAGACGTCCAGCATCCGGCGCACCATACGGCTCAGGCGGCGGCACTCGTTGGAGATGATCTGCAGGTACTGCTGCTCATTTTCCGGGGGGATGGTACCGTCCAGGATGCCGTCGGTATAGCCGGCGATGGTGGTCATGGGGGTTTTCAGCTCGTGGGAGATGTTGGCGATGAATTCCCGCCGCTGGCGCTCCGTCTGCTGCAGGGATTCGGCCATATTGTTGAAGGAGGCGGCCAGCTCTCCCATCTCGTCGCTCAGCCCCTCTTCCCGCATCCGGATGTCAAAGTCCCCCTCGGCGTAGCGCCGGGTGGCCTGCACCATCTCCCGGATGGGCTGCACCTGCCGCATGGAGCTGATGGAGGAGGCCATAAAGCCGATCATCAGCACCACGAGGGCCGTCATCACGAACAGCCCCACCAGGCCCCGCCACACCACGTCCAGGGAGGTGCCCTCCGACACGGCGAACACCACGCCCGCCGTCTCCCGGCTCAGGGGATTGGTGGCAGGCACGCCCACCACGAAGCGGCGGCTGTCGTAAAGGCCGCCCAGATCGTCCTTTTTATAGGAGGAGCCCTTCTCCAGGATCTCCCGGGTCATTTTCTCCGGCATGGTCACCACCTGGCCGCTGAGGGATTCGTCGGTGGTGAGGAGGACGTGGCCCTCGGTGTCGCAGATCATGAACTGGGCGTCGGATACCACGGCGGCAAAGGAGGCCAGCTTCTGGAAGTCCGGGTCGGTGCGCAGCTCCTCCATATCCATGAAGCGGCCGTTTTCCAGATAGCTGACGGAAAGCTGGCCCATGACCACCGCCTTGGAGCGGATGTTTTCAATGTTCTGGTTTTTTGTGTAGTTATAGCTCAGGGAAAAGAAGGATACGCCCAGCAGAAACAGTGTCACCATCACCATGCCGGTGGTGACGAACATCTGCTGCCAGTAAATGCCCTGAAAGCGTTTGCGCAGCTTCTTCATGCTTTTTCCGCCGCCTTGGCGCCGTTGGCCGTTTCAAACTTGTATCCAACGCCCCACACCGTCTTGAGGGCCCACTGGTCGGACACGTTTTCCACCTTTTCCCGCAGGCGCTTGATGTGCACGTCCACGGTACGGCTGTCGCCAAAATAGTCAAAGCCCCACACCTCGTCAAGAAGCTGGTTGCGGGTGTAGACCCGGTTGGGGGTGGAGGCCAGGTGGTAAAGGAGCTCCAGCTCCTTGGGGGGCGTGTCGATCTTCTTGCCGTCCACCACCAGCTCATAGGAGTCCAGGTCAATGGTGAGCTTGTCAAAGGTCAGGCGCTTGCTGGTGTCCATGGGGATCTCCGTCCGGCGCAGCACCGCGTTGATGCGGGCGATCAGCTCCTTCATCTCAAAGGGCTTGACGATGTAATCGTCCGCCCCCATCTCCAGGCCCTGGATGCGGTCCATCACCTCGCCCTTGGCGGTGAGCATGATAATGGGCACCTTGGAGGTCTCCCGGATCTTGGCGCACACGCTCCAGCCGTCCAGCACGGGCAGCATGATATCCAGCAGGATCAGGTCGGGGGCCTGCCGGTTGAATTCCTCGATGGCCCTTCCGCCATCGGCGGCGATGCGGACATCGAAGCCCTCCTTCACAAGATACATATGGATGAGGTCGGAAATATTATGATCGTCCTCCACAACCAAGATGTTTCGTCCCATGGCAATACCTCCGTTTTCCGAATGAATTCTTATCCTCTATTATATCCGCAATCATGCGCCGTTGTTGAATTTTCTGTAAATCCTTGTAAACAGTCCGGCGAAATCCTCACACCGTCTCCGTCAGGGCGCGGCAGCGTCCCTCCGCCTGGGCCACCGCCGTCAAAAAGCTGCGGAGCCCCACCGGAGTGGCCTCCGTTCCCAGCCATACCACAACGTTCCCCCGCCGCTCGGAGATGCGGCGGACCAGGGTCTTGGCCTGGTCGGCAGTGCGAAGGCCGTATTGGGTACGGTCCATATCCGGCGTCACCAGGCGGTAGCCCGCCTCCTCCGCCTCCCGGAGCACCTCCTCCGGGGCGCCCGGCGCCATCACAAGGCGGGTGCGGGTGCAGGCAGCTTCCTTCAGGGCGTCGTTGGCGGCGGCGGCCTGCTCCAATACCTCCCCCTCCGCCAGGATGCCCACGGAGTGTCCGGTGGCCGTCATGCGCCGGAGGACGCCGCCGCTGCGGGCCATCTCCTCCGGCGTGAAGAACACCGCCGCCTGGATGCCGGCGTGGTCCAGCGTGTCCAGCATGGCGGAAAGGTTCTCATCCGCCCGCAGGCACAGGTACACCCGCTTGCCGTCCATCACCGTCTCATCCGGCTCCGCCGCAGGCGGGGTGACGGGGACGGCGGGCTGCTCCTTGCTCTTCAGGTACTCCTTGTAGCGGCTTTCCATGATGTAGGAGGCGGCGTCGGCAAAACGGGTGTCGGAAAGGGGATAGTCCTGCTTGCGCAGCCACACCATGTAGCCATGGGGCACCTCGGTAATGGTGTACCTCAGGTCGAAAAACCGGGCCACCAGGGAGGCGGAGACATAGACCTGGCCGCCCCGCTCAATGGCGCCGGGATAGTAGACCATCTCTTCCTCGTCCCGGGCATAGTCCGTGGACAGATCGAACCACAGGGAATGGCTCCCCCGGTACAGGATCACCAGATTCTGGGTGTCATTTCGGGTATAGGAGACCTCCAGGGACTTGCGCACCGCGCCGGTAAAAATACCGGCGGGGATGTAAATGCTGCTGCCGGAGAGGAAGGGCATGGACTCGTCCCGCAGGGGCAGAATGCTCTCGCCCATGGCGGTGAAGAACACGCTCTCCTCGGCCCTGACCGGGGGGGCCGCCAGGGAAAGGAGCACAGCCGCGCAGAAAAACAGTGCCAGCAGCCTTTTTTTCATACCGGTCCCTCCTCAAGTCGCTCCCGCGCAATTTGAATATGATATTATAGCACATCCGCCGCTTTTTTGTAAAGCAGCAGCGGTTCCGGTCCCTTTTCCCCATTGGAGGGACGGCAAAATCTCCGGCGACTTCACCAACCAGCTTTGTTGCGGACGCTCCCGCGGCATGGTAGAATGAACCCGGCAAACCGGAATTTGAAGGGAGTGCGTATCTGTGCCATTTATGCTATTTTGTGCTATGGTTGAACTGCGCAGGAAAACACAGGATTCCATCATAAAACATTGGAGCGGGGAACAGAAATGAATTGGATTGATGAAGTCCGCATGAAGCTTAAGCGGAAAAACCAAATTTTATTTGGGAAGGATTCCGAATATTTACAGGATCTGGTGATGCTGTTTCAGGGTCAAGACCATAGGGTCATGGCGTTATGGGCCTTTGATTTCGCTGAGGAATCCATAGCAAAGCTGGAAGAAGCATATCCCGGCGAAAAGCGGCCGAGAGAAGCGCTGGAAGCGGCTCAGGATTGGGCGGCGGGTAAAATCAAAATGCGGTTGGCCCAGCGAAAGATCCTGGACTGCCACGCCTTTGCGAAAGAGATCCATTGTAAAGAGGATATTGCCCTATGCCACGCTGTGGGACAGGCGTGCGGGGTCGTTCATACCCCGGGACACGCAATAGGTTATCCGGTATATGACCTTACCTCCATCATTTACAGGTATGGGATTGAGAATTGCGCAGAGGCGGTTGAGTTCCGCAAACAGCAGTATATGGACCGGTTGTTCTATTGGAAGGAACACCTGTGTGATGATAGAAGGGATTGGGCAGCTTTTATGCTGAAATAATCTCGTAAGAAAACCTGAGGATTCCGCTTTTTTCGGGGGAAGCCTTTTCGATTCTCGCGGATATCCCTTGCGCTTTTGGGCTTGTAATGCTACAATACTGTGTTGAAAATACTGCAAAGGAGCTTTGCTTTTATGAAATTAGGTATCGTAGGCCTGCCCAACGTGGGCAAGTCCACTCTCTTCAACGCCATCACCAACGCCGGCGCCGAAAGCGCCAACTACCCCTTCTGCACCATCGACCCCAACGTGGGCACCGTGGCCGTGCCCGACGAGCGGCTGGACAAGCTGGCCGAGATGTACCAGCCCGACAAGAAGACCCCCGCCGTCATCGAGTTCGTGGACATCGCCGGCCTGGTGAAGGGCGCCAGCAAGGGCGAGGGCCTGGGCAACAAGTTCCTGGCCAATATCCGGGGTACCGACGCCATCGTCCATGTGGTGCGCTGCTTTGACGATGAGAACGTCATCCACGTGGAGGGCAGCACCGACCCCCAGCGGGACATCGACATCATCAACATGGAGCTGGTGATGGCGGACCTGGAAATGGTGCAGCGCCGTGTGGAAAAGGCCGCCAAGGCCATGAAGGGCGACAAAAAGTTCGCCCATGAGGTGGAGGTCTTTACCGCCCTGCAAAAGCACCTGGACGGCGGCCACCTGGCCCGCACCTTCCAGTGCAGCGATGATGACGCCGCCCTGATCGCCACCAGCGACCTTCTGACCCTCAAGCCCGTGATCTACGCCGCCAACACCGACGAGGCGGGTTTCACCAACCTGGAAGAAAACCGGTACTATAAGCAGGTCCAGGACATCGCCGCCGCGGAGGGAAGCCAGGTCCTCCCCATCTGCGCCAAGATGGAGCAGGACATCGCGGAGCTGGAAGAGGAGGAGAAGGCCCTGTTCCTGGAGGAGCTGGGCGTAGCCGAGTCCGGCCTGGACCGCCTCATCAAATGCTCCTATGCCTTGCTGGGCCTGATCTCCTTCCTGACCTACGGTAAGGACGAGTGCCGGGCCTGGACCATCCGCAAGGGCACCAAGGCCCCCCAGGCCGCCGGCAAGATCCACTCCGACATTGAGCGTGGCTTCATCCGCGCCGAGGTCATCGCCTACGAGGACATGGTCAAATGCGGCAGCGTCAACGCCGCCAAGGAAAAGGGGCTGCTGCGCAGCGAAGGCAAGGAGTATGTGGTCCAGGACGGCGACATGATCTACTTCCGGTTCAACGTGTGATGGCCCTCCGAGGCAGGCTCCGCACCCTACCCCGGCGTCCCGCGGCTCCATTATTCTCTCCAAAAGCAGCAGAAAGGTTGGCCTTTCTGTTGCTTTTCTTTTCCCTATGTGTTATACTTTCAAAAAAATAACGGTGTTGAGAGGAGGGACGCCATGCGGCGGAAGGAGCTTCGGCTGGTGGTGGCCTTCCACACCACCGCCTGCGCCATGGCGGCGGAAAAGCACTGCCGCGCCGCGGGTCTTGCAGGAAGGCTGATCCCCGTCCCCCGGAGCATCACCTCGGACTGCGGCATCGCCTGGTCGGCGCCGCCGGGGCTGCGGGACCAGGTGGAATCGCTTTTGGCGCAGGCGGGTGTGGAGACCGCCGGGTTTTATGAATTGCCGCTTTAAAAGGCGGTTATTGAACAAAAAGGAGATGGAGAAATGACAGAAAAAAAGAGTTGGCTGCGGGATCACGGGATGATCCTCCTGGCCGGTATCGTGGTAGGCCTTGCCGCCCTGGTGCTGCAAAAGCTGGGAAATCCCAAAAACATGGGTTTTTGTATCGCCTGCTTTGAGCGGGACATCGCCGGCGCTCTGGGCTTCCACAGCGCGGCGAAGGTGCAGTATCTGCGGCCGGAGATCATCGGCATCGTGCTGGGCGCCATGATCGCGGCCATGGCGGCCAGGGAATTCCGGGCAAAATGCGGCTCCTCCCCCGCCAGCCGGTTCCTGATGGGCCTGTTCGTCATGATCGGCGCGCTGGTGTTTCTGGGCTGCCCCCTGCGGATGGTCATCCGCCTGGGAGGCGGCGACCTGACGGCGGTGGCGGGCTTCCTTGGCTTTTTTGCAGGCATCCTGGTGGGTGTCCTGTGCCTGAAAAAGGGCTTTTCCCTGGGCCGCGCCTATCCGGCGGCCAAGGGGGAGGGGCTGGTGCTGCCGGCGGTGATGGTGATCCTGCTGGCGCTGCTGCTTTTCGCCCCCTCCCTGCTGCGTTTTTCCGACTCCGGCCCCGGCTCCATGCACGCCTTTTGGGCGGTTTCCCTGGCAGCGGGCCTTGCCGTGGGCGTTTTTGCCCAGCGCAGCCGCCTTTGCATGGCCGGCGGCCTGCGTGACGCGGTGATGCTGCGGGACTTCCAGCTCCTCACCGGCTTCGCGGCCATCTGGGCCACCGTCACCCTGGGGAACCTGCTGATGGGGGACTATCACCTCTCCGCCCTTTCCCAGCCCATCGCCCACAGCCAGTACCTGTGGTCCTTCCTGGGCATGGCCCTGGCGGGCTGGGGCTCCGTCCTGCTGGGCGGCTGCCCCCTGCGCCAGTTGATCCTGGCCGGCGAAGGAAACGGCGACTCCGCCGTTACGGTGCTGGGCATGGTGGCAGGCGCCGCCGTGGCCCACAACTTCGGCCTTGCCGGCGCCGCGGACAGCGTGGCCGAGAACGGGGCCTACGTGGTCGGCGGCATCGGTACGGCGGGTAAGATTGCCGTGGCCCTGGGCTTTGCCGTGCTGCTGCTCATCACGCTGACACATCTTCCCAGGAAGGAGGCACAGGTATGATCGACACCAGAGGACTTTCCTGCCCCACCCCCGTCTTCATGGTGCAGCAGGCCATCAAGTCCGGCGCTCCCGCCGAGCTGGAGGTGCTCTGCGACGCCCGGGTGGCGGTGGAGAACATCACCCGCCTGGCCGGGACCATGGGCTATCAGGTCACCGTGGCTGACCGGGACGGCGAGTTCAAGCTGACGCTGCGCAAATAAATACACGCACCGGATGCCTGTGGGCATCCGGTGCGTTTGTATATATCCGGCAATTCCGCGGGGCGGCCGAAAAGGCCGCCCCGTTTTTCCGTATTTCTGCGAGTCCGCCCGCTCAGTCCTGCTCTGCCATTTTTTGATAGGATTCGTAGCGGGCCTTCGCTTCCCGTTCCGCCTGGGCAAACAGCTCCGCGGCATTTTCGGGGAAGGTCTTGTGGAGGGAGGCGTAGCGCACCTCTCCTTCCAGGAACTCCTGATACCCCATGGTGGGTTCCTTGGAATCCAGGGTAAAGGGATGGTCCTTTTTGGCGGGATTATAGCGGTACAGCGGCCAATAGCCGGATTCCACCGCCCGCTTCATCTCCGCCTGAGCCTGGTCCATACCGGCCTTGATGCCGTGGTTGATGCAGGGGGCATAGGCGATGATGAGAGAGGGGCCGGGGTAGGCTTCCGCCTCGGTGATGGCCTTGAGCAGCTGGTTCGGGTCGGCGCCCATGGCCACGCTGGCCACATAGCAGTTGCCGTAGGCCATCATCATTTTGCCAAGGTCCTTTTTGCCGGTCTTCTTGCCGGCAGCCTGGAACTGGGCCACGGCACCCAGGGGCGTTGCCTTGCTGCTCTGGCCGCCGGTGTTGGAGTAGACCTCCGTATCCACCACGAAGATGTTGATGTCCTCTCCCATGGCCACCACATGGTCCAAGCCGCCGAAGCCGATATCATAGGCCCAGCCGTCGCCGCCGTACATCCAGACGGGCTGCTTGGCAAGATGCTCCGGATGGCGCAGGATCAGGGTCTTCAGTTCCTCGGCGTGGCCGGTGAGCTGGGTGGCCTTCAGTGCATCGCTCAGCTTCTCCGACGCGGGCATGGAGGCGTTTACATCCGAAAACGTGTTCAGCCATTCCTGGATGGGGGCCTCCAGGGAGGGGGCCAGCCCCTTCAGCTCTTCGATCCAGGCCCGGGTCTTATAGCGCTGCTGCTTCACGGAGAGGTACATCCCCAGGCAGAACTCGGCGTTGTTTTCAAAAAGGGAATTGCTCCAGGCGGGGCCTCTCCCCTCCTTGCTCACGGTGTAGGGAATGGAGGGCATGGCGGCGCCCCAGGCCTGGGAGCAGCCAGTGGCGTTGGCCCAGTACATCCGGTCGCCGTAGAGCTGGGTGAGGAGCTTTGCATAGGGGGTCTCGCCGCAGCCGGCGCAGGCGCCGGAAAATTCGCACAGGGGCTGGCGGAACTGGCTCCCCTTCACGGTCTCCGCCTTGAATACCTTCTTCTCCCTCAGAGTCAGGCCGTATTCCCAGGCGGGAGAAACCGTAAGCTCCCGGGTCACCGGCTCCATCCGCAGGGCCTTTCCGCTCATGGGGCAGGATGCCACACAGCTTCCGCAGCCGGTGCAGTCCATTTCGCTGACCTGCAGGGAGAAGCAGTAGTCCTTCGCTCCCTTGGCCGGCACGCTTTCAAAGCCGGCGGGGGCGTTTTTCACCTCCTCCTCATCCAGCAGATAGGGGCGGATCACGGCGTGGGGACAGACAAAGGAGCAGCGGTTGCACTGGATGCAGGCGGCGCTGTCCCAAAGGGGGATCTGGGTGGCGATGCCCCGCTTTTCGTAAGCGGTGGTGCCCAGGGGCATGGTGCCGCCCTCATAGCCGATAAAGGTGGACACCGGCAGCTTGTCACCCTGCAGGGCGTTGCAGGGGCGCAGGATATTGCGGATGAAATCCGGCTCGCCGGCGTCCCCGGCCTCCGGTGCGTCGCCGCAGTCCTTCCAGTTCTCCGGGATGGGGACCTCCACCACATGGTCCACACCCTGGTCGATGGCCGCCAGGTTCATCTGCACCACCTTCTCGCCCTTCTTGCCGAAGGACTTCTCCGCCGCCTTCTTCATGTAGGCAACGGCTTCCTCAATGGGGATGATGTCCGCCAGGCGGAAGAAGGCCGCCTGCAGCACCATGCTGGCGTGGTCGCCAAGGCCCAGCTCCCGGGCCATGGCATTGGCGTCGATGATGTACAGCTTTGCCTGCTTTTCCGCCAGGGCGCGCTTCACCGCCCCGGGCAGCTCCTTTTCCAGCTCCTGCGGCGTCCAGCGGCAGTTCAAAAGGAAGGTGCCGCCCGGCTTCAGCTCGGAGACAATGTCGTATTTATTCAGGAAGGACTGGTTGTGGCAGGCCACAAAGTCCGCCTCCTTCACCAGATAGGACGAGAGGATGGGCTCCTCGCCGAAGCGCAGGTGGCTTCTGGTGATGCCGAAGGATTTTTTGGTGTCATACTCAAAGTAGGCCTGGGTATACAATCCGGTATTGTTGCCGATGATCTTGATGGAGTTCTTGTTGGCGCCCACAGTACCGTCGCTGCCAAGGCCCCAGAATTTGCAGCTCACCCTCTTCTTATGGACCAGGGGCAGGCTGTCCCCCACCGGCAGGGAGCGGTGGGTCACATCATCCTCGATGCCCACGGTGAAGCCGGTGAAGGGCGCGTCGGAGCGCAGGTGGTCGAACACCGCCTTGATCTGGGCCGGGGTGGTATCCTTGGAGGAGAGGCCGTAGCGGCCGCCGCAGATGTAGGGGGCGTCCTTGCGGTTGGCATAGGCCGCACAGACCGCCAGATACAGCGGATCGCCTGCGGCGCCCATCTCCTTGCAGCGGTCCAGGACGGCAATCTTCTTCACCGCCGGCGGCAGGGCCGCCAGGAAGCGCTGGGCAGAGAAGGGGTTGAACAGATGGACCTGGAGATAGCCCACCTTCTCCCCCAGTCCGTTCAGATAGGCCACCGTCTCCCGGGCGGTGCCGCTGACGGAGCCCATGGCCACGATGACCCGCTCCGCGTCCGGGGCGCCGTAGTAGTTGAACAGGTGGTAATCCTCGCCGGTAACGGCGTTGATCTGCTGCATATAATCTTCCACGATATCCGGCAGGCCGTCATAAAAACGGTTGTTGGCCTCCCGGAACTGGAAGTAGACGTCCGGATTCTGGACGGTGTTTCTCAAAGAGGGGTGGTAGGGATTCAGCGCGGACTCCCGGAAGCTGCGGACGGCGCCCCAGTCCAGCATCTTGCCGAATTCCTCATAGGGGATGGCGCGGATCTTCTGAATCTCGTGGGAGGTACGGAAGCCGTCAAAAAAGTGCAGGAAGGGGATGCGGCTCTTGATGGCCGACAGGTGGGCCACGCCGGCCAGGTCCATGACTTCCTGCACGCTGCCGGTGGACAGCATGGCAAAGCCGGTCTGGCGGCAGTTCATCACGTCGCTGTGGTCGCCGAAGATGGACATGGCGTGGGTGCCCACCGTACGGGAGGCCACATGCAGCACCGCCGGCTGGCGGGTGCCGCTGATGCGGTGCATGGTCGGGATCATCAGCATCAGGCCCTGGGAGGAGGTGAAGGAGGTGGCCAGGGAGCCGGCTTCCAGCGCCCCGTGGACCGCGCCGATGGCGCCGGCCTCCGACTGCATCTCCACCAGGGTGACGGGCTGGGTGAACAGGTTTTTCCGTCCGTTGGCGGACCATTCGTCCGTTTTTTCCGCCATGGGAGAGGAGGGGGTTATGGGGTAGATGGCGGCTACCTCCGAAAAGGCGTAGGCCACATATGCGGCGGCTTCGTTTCCGTCCGCTACCATGATCGTTTCGTTGCGCATCTTTCATTGACCCCTTTTCTTTTTGAATTATGGTTTGTTTCGTATAAACAAAAAGTTTATATATTTAAACAAATTGTAGTTTGGAATCAACCGATTGTCAATTCAAACTGCCAAATTGTTTCATCCAAAAATAGGGGGCAGATGTTGTGCATATGCACAATATTGTTTTTCCCACCGGAAGATGCTATAATCAGCTTGGCAAAAAAGTGTTTTTGCCGGGCAAGTTTCCCACCTAAAAAAGCAAGGACGGAACATCACATGGAAAATGATGAAATGTTCGATCATCTCTGCCAAATCGCAAAAATGATTTCAGAAACCTTTGGCTATCATTGTGAAACAGTGATCCATGACTGCGAACATTACGAGAACTTTATCGCGGCCATCTATAACGGGCACGTATCAGGGCGGAAAAAGGGAGACTGTGTCTACATCACAGGGGACCCCGTTCCGGAGGATGCGTTTCAAAATATTGATCCGGGCACCAATTACATGAATTGCCGGGTGGTGACAACAGGCGGAAAAACCATCAAGTCCTCCACCATTTACTTCAAAAGCGAAAACTATCATTATGGTCTTGGGATCAATTTTGATATTTCCCAGTATGCGGGTATGCGGGATGCCCTGGATAAGCTGATCTCAACTTCCACGAAATTGGAAGAGGAGCTCTTTTCCCGCCAGAACATCAACCAGATCATGAATGAGTGCATCAGCAGCATTGGCGTCCCCATTGAGAAAATGGGGAAATATGACCGTATGCGGATCGTCCAGCTGCTGTATGAGCGCAACGTTTTTCAGATGCAGAAAGCGGTGCCCTATGTTGCGGAGCGGCTGAACATCTCCCGGTTCACCGTTTACAATTATCTGCGGGAATTGGAACTCAAGGACTGAAGCGCCGGAGCACATCACAGACGGACAAGGGGGCTGTCCCACCCTTCGGGTGAGACAGCCCCCTTTTTAATCCCCTTATTCGATGGCGATGGCGGTGCTCTTCGGCAGTTCCTTCCGCACCTGCTTGGGCAGGGAGATCTTCAGGATGCCGTCCTCAAACCTGGCGGACACATCCCGGGACTCCACACCCTCGCCCACATAGAAGCTGCGGCTGCAGGCGCCGGCGTACCGCTCCTGGCGGATGTACCGGCCCTCCTTGTCCTGCTGGTCCCTATCCAGGCCCTTGGCGGCACTGATGGACAGGTAACCATTCTTCAGATCGACGCTGATCTCGTCCTTCTTAAAGCCGGGCAGGTCAATGTCCAGCTCGTAGGTGTTCCCGGTCTCACGCACATCGGTCTTCATCAGATTCTTGGCGTGCTTGCCGTAAAGGGGATCGCGGCCGGGCAGGGCCGGGAACATCCCAAAGTCATTGTCGAAGAAATCATCAAACAGGTTTTCACCAAAAATACTGGGCATCATAAGTCATTCCTCCATTCATATTCCGCATCTGAATGCCCTGTGTGAAGGACCTTTCCGGCCCTTCCTCTTGGAACAGCTTTGTTATAGCCCCATTTTTTAGCACTGTCAAGTGGAGAGTGCTAATATTCACAAAAGAACCATGATTCGTTCATAAAATATACGATATTCCGGCAGGCCCGGCCCGGAAAGGCGATTGAAGGGGACTTTTTTGTTTCAAATCCGGCCATCTTCCTGCAATTCGGCCAGACAGTGATACAATGCCACTTTGAAACCACCTTTCTGCAGGAGGACTTGATGTATCAATACAATACGGCATGAATTTCACCCATATGCCGGAGCTGACCTGGAAATACGGAGATCCGGCGGTCACCGGGGCCGGCGTTCCGGTGGCGCTGGTCTGCCTGCGGATCATGAAGAAGAAAAAGCTCTGGCAATACGCCCCTCCAAAAAGGCCTGCCGCAGAAGGAACGCTTCTGTGGCAGGCCTCTTGGCTGAATGACACGATGCAAATGCAGCGGCTCTTCGCCCCCTCACAGATTTTCTGTGTCTTCGGGGAGCAGGAACTCCCCTTCCGCCACCTGAAACCGGGGGCTGTGGATCAGGTCCGCCTCAATGAAATCCCGGACATAGCCGGTAAATTCCCGGACAAGGTTGGTTTTCAAATGCTGGTTCCGTTCCCAGACCAGCACATATTCCACCTGCCTGGCCGGCTGGGTAATCAGCTTGGAGACTACATGGGCATTGGGTGTATAGGTGGTCTGGGGAAAGATACTGATGCCCACATTTTGTTCCGCCAGTGCAACAGCATCCATGTAGTTGGACATCTCGCACAGGATGTCCGGCTCCGCGCCGATGCCGGCGAACCACCGGCGAATGGCCTCTACCCGGGACTTCCGCCGGGGAATGATGAGGGGCTGGCCCACCAGGCTGGACAGGGGGAGCTCCGTCCCCGGCAGGTCTGCCAGGGGATGCCGGCGGGAAATCATGGCCACCCAGGGCTCCCGTCCCACAACGAATCCGTCCAAATGCTCCTCGTCATAGGGGGCCGCAATCACGGCCAGATCCGCCAGCCCCCTGTGGAGCTGATCCAGCACATCATCGCTGCTGCCGTTCCACAGCTCATAGCGCACCAGGGGATACTCCTCCCGGAATCCGGCGATCCAGCGGGCGGCCAGATAGGGTGCCCGCCCCTCCACCATGCCCAGGCAGATCGTTCCGGAGAGCTCATTTCCCATGGAGGCCAGGTCCCGCCTGGTCTTCTCCCCCATCTCCAGTATCTGGACCGCCCGCTGAAGCAGCAGCACACCGGCGTCGGTCAAGGTCATATGCCGCTTTCCCCGTACAAACAACTGGACCCCCAGTTCCTCCTCCAGCGCTTTGATCTGATTGCTCAGCGGCGGCTGACTCATCTGCAGTTTCCCGGCGGCCCTGGTAAAATTGAGCTCCTGTGCCACCGTCACAAAATATTGAAGATTCCGAAAATCCATAGCATCACCTTCCCGGCCATCATCCGGTTGTTATGATCTTATTATATCAAAAACGTATCGTAAATGCAAATTTATATGTATTTTACATTTTCGAAAAATAGGGCTATCATCATAACTGTCAAGAGGGAACAGAAGTTTCCGGAGAAAACAACAGGAGGTGCACAACATGAAGAAGCTGAACGAGCTGCTGAGCTCCTATTATCACCTGTTCGCCTGATGAACCAGCCCCCCACCCCATTACCGCTTGAAAGGAGGATCCACATGAGGAAGCTGAACGAACTGCTGCGCTCTTATTATCATTTGTTCGCCTGACAGAGACACATTTCAAATGATGAGAAAGGAAAACTGAATATGGCACAGCAAGCAAGGTAGGCAGTATCCGGAACGGTGCTGCCTGCCTTTTTTCGGCTTGCCGGAGGAGTGCCGGATCTCATGGGAGGCGGACACTTTCCAGATACAGGCGTCCGTTAAGCATCAAAAACCGGACCGGAATCCAGCGGAGCGAATCCGGTTCGGAAGCGAGGAGCGGCGGAATGAGCGCGGGATGAGTTTTTGATGCGGAGCATAAAAAAACTCGTCGCAAGCGATATGACGCTTGCGGCGAGCTGGGAAGTGCGAAC
>JAEDEN010000152.1 GCA_016293265.1 Oscillospiraceae bacterium
GGGCGGCTCTCCAGCTTGCGCAGGTTGATGCCCAGGGCGTAGAACTTGGACAGCACGTTATACAGCGAGCCGGGCTTGTGGGAGATGATCATCATAAAGGAGGTGCGGTCGGCCCCCGGGTAGATCTCCGGCTTTTTGGAGATGCAGATGAAGCGGGTGTAGTTGTTGTCCTGGTCCTGCACATTGGCCTGCAGGGTCTGGAGCCCGTAGTGCTCCGCGCAGAAGCGGGAGGACAGGGCGGCCACGCCCGGGTCCTCGGACTGGGCCACCATTTTGGCCGCCACGGCGGTGTTCTCCACCACCGTGATCTTCACGCCCTTCATGGTGGCCAAAAAGCCCGCGCACTGGTTGATGGCCTGCTCGTGGGAGAAGATCTCCTTCACGTCGGAAAGCTTCGTGCCGTATTTTGCCAGCAGGTTGTGGCTGACCTTCAGCCGGGCGGAGCGGACGATGGAGAAGTTGTGCCGGAGCATCAGGTCGTAAATGGTGTTGACGGAACCGGCGGTGCTGTTTTCAATGGGCAGGATGCCGTACTGGCACATGCCGCTCTCCACCGCCTTGAACACGTTGTCAAAGCTCTTGAAATACATGATGCTGGGGGATTTGAAAATGCTGTCGCAGGCGATCTGGGAATAGGCCCCCTCGATGCCCTGGCAGGCCACCATGGCCCGCTGGGGGAAGAGCTTGGGCGTGTTTTCCAGGGCTTCCTTCACGCCCTCGTAGACCTGGGACTTTTTCCCCGAACGAATATTCTGATAAGACCGGCTGGCGGCCATGATGGTGCGGAAAAGGGACTCGGTATAGTCGGCAAACTCCTCCCCGGCCTCCTCGGCCACCCGGGCCAGCAGCGCCCGCTCCCGGCCCGGGGCCAGGGTGGGCATGTCGTGCTCCTTCTTATACGCGGCGATCTTATCCGACACCTGCATACGCTCCTTGAAAAGCGCGATCATCTTGTCGTCGATCCGGTCGATCTCGCCTCTCAGCAGCTCAAGTTCGTTGTTCATGTTGATTATCTCCCCTCGATCAGTTATCCAATATGGCGTCCAGCAGGGCGATGGCCGTTACCGCCTCCACCACGGGCACAGCCCGGGGGACGATGCAGGGGTCATGCCTGCCCACAACGCGAAGCTCCGTCTCCTCCATGGTGGAAAGCCGCACGCTCTGCTGGGGCTTGGCAATGGAGGGAGTGGGTTTGAAAGCGGCTGTGAATACAATGGGCATTCCTGTGCTGATGCCGCCCAGTATTCCGCCGGCGTTATTGCTTAAGGTCTGTATTTTACCGTCTTTTACGGTGTAGGGGTCGTTGTTTTCCGCGCCTGTCAGCCTTGCGGCTGCAAAGCCCGCGCCGAATTCAATGCCCTTTACCGCCGGGATGCCGAAGATGGCGGAGGCGATCTTCCCGTCCAGGCCGCCGAAGAGCGCTCCGCCCAGGCCCACAGGGACGCCGGTGACGATGCACTCCACCGTGCCGCCTACGGAATCGCCCTCCGCGGAGGCGGCAAGGATCCGCTTTCGCATCTCCTCCCCTTTTTCCGCCGAGAGAGTGGGAAACTCCTCCCCTTTTACCCGGTCAAGGGTCTCCCGGGTGACGCCCATGGGGTCAAAGGCCTGGTCCTGTACATCGCCCACGGAGCGGATATGGGCCCCGATCTGAATGCCCTTGCGGGCAAGGATCTGAAGACAGATGCCGCCGGCGATGCACAGCGGGGCCGTCAGTCTCCCGGAGAAATGTCCGCCGCCCCGCACGTCCTGAAAGCCGCCGAATTTCACCTGGGCCGGGTAGTCCGCGTGGGCGGGCCGGGGCGTCTCCTTCAAAAATTCATAATCCTTGGAGCGGGTGTTGGTGTTTTCGATGATGGCCGCCAGGGGCGCGCCGCAGGTGATGTCATTTACCAGCCCGCAGAGGATCTTCACCTCGTCGGCCTCCCGCCGGGGCGTGGAGACCGCGTTTCTGCCGGGAGCGCGCCGCTGCATGAAGCGGCCCAGCTCCTCCCGGTCCACCCGCTCCCCGGCGGGCAGTCCGTCCACGCATACGCCGATGGCCTCCGCGTGGGACTGGCCAAAGACCGAGATTTTGATTTTATTCCCCCAGGTCGAGGACATCCAGGTCACCTCCAAGCTCTCTGTATACCTGCCAGAAATCCGG
>JAEDEN010000153.1 GCA_016293265.1 Oscillospiraceae bacterium
CGGCCTCAGACTTCTTGCGGCGCTTCACGCTGGGGCTCTCATAATGCTCTCTCTTGCGAACCTCGGCGATGACGCCAGCCTTGGCGCAGCTACGCTTAAAACGCTTCAGAGCGCTGTCGATGGACTCGCCGTCCTTCACGTGGATCTCAGACATCTATATTTCCCTCCCTCCGAGGTATCCGGCTCAATCCAGGATACTTTAAGGGCCATTAACATGGCTTCAACACCGCTATTATACAGGTGAGGAAGGGGGTTGTCAAGGTTTTTTTGCGGAAAACCATTGAAATCTTCCCCGGGAAACGCTCCGCCCTCCGGTGTTCGAAGGGCGGAGCGCGTCTTCTTTACTGGGGCTTGACGATAAGGTTCACGAGACGGTTTTTGACAAGGATGGTCTTAACGATCTTCATGCCCTCGGTGGCCTTGCCCACCTTCTCGACCTTCAGCGCCTCTTCCACAACGGCGGCCTCCCCGCTGTCGGCGGGCATCTTGATGGTGCCCTTGAGCTTGCCGTTGACCTGGACAGCCATCTCCACGGTGGAGGCGACGGTCTTGCTCTCGTCGAAGGCAGGCCATGCGGCCTGGCAGGCCATCTTGCCTTCCTTTGCGGCAAAGCCCAGCATCTCCCACAGCTCCTCCACGATATGGGGGGCAAAGGGGCTCAAAAGCAGCAGCAGCGTGCGCATATCACCCCGGCTGCAGCCGTTGGCAGCCATCTCATTGACCATGGTCATAAGGGAGGCGATGGCCGTGTTCATCTTCAGGGCATCCACGTCATCGGTGACCTTCTTGACGGTCTTGTGGATGATGGGCTCGTTGGCCTCGGTGATCTCATAGCTCTCGCTTGCCTGCTCGGCCAGGTTCCACACGCGGTCCAGGAAGCGCTTAGAGCCCTTCACGGCCTCTGTGGACCAGATGGCGGCTTTCTCAAAGTCGCCCACAAACATGATATAAAGGCGCATGGTGTCGGCGCCGTACTGCTTGACGATGTCGTTGGGGTTAACCACGTTCCCGCGGGACTTGGACATCTTCTCGCCGCCCTCGCCCAGGATCATACCGTGGCTGGTACGCTTTGCGTAAGGCTCCTTAGTGGGCACCACGCCGATGTCATAGAGGAACTTGTGCCAGAAACGGCTGTAGAGCAGGTGCAGCGTGGTGTGCTCCATGCCGCCGTTGTACCAGTCCACAGGAGACCAGTATTCCAGGGCCTCCTTGGAGGCCAGCTCCTTGTCGTTGTGGGGGTCCATATAGCGCAGGAAGTACCAGGAGGAACCGGCCCACTGGGGCATGGTGTCAGTCTCCCGCTTGGCGCTTCCGCCGCAGCAGGGGCAGGTGGTGTTGACCCAATCCGTCATCTTGGAGAGGGGAGATTCACCGTCGTCGGTGACCTCATAGCTGTCCACCTCCGGCAAAAGCAGGGGGAGCTGATCCTCCGGCAGGGGCACCCAACCGCACTTTTCGCACTTGACCATGGGGATGGGCTCGCCCCAGTAACGCTGGCGGGAGAAGACCCAGTCGCGGAGCTTGAAGTTGGTCTTGGGATGGCCGATGCCCTGCTCGGTAACCCACTTCTTCATGGCGGGGATGGCCTCCTTGACGGTAAGACCATCCAGGAAGCCGGAGTTCACCATGATGCCAGTGTCGTCCTTCAGGGTAAAGGCCTCCTTGGTGATGTCGCCGCCCTTGACCACCTCAATGATGGGCAGGCCGAACTTGGTGGCAAACTCCCAGTCACGCTGGTCGTGGCCGGGCACGCCCATGACGGCGCCGGTGCCGTAGGTCATCAGGACATAGTCGGAGATGAAGATGGGGATGTGCTTGCCGGTGGCGGGATTGATAGCCTCCACGCCCTCCAGGCGGACGCCGGTCTTATCCTTATTCAGCTCGCTGCGCTCAAAGTCGGACTTATGGGCAGCCTCCTCACGGTAAGCCATTACGGCGTCCCAGTTGCCGATGGAATCCTTCCACTTTTCAAGGCAAGGATGCTCGGGAGAGAGCACCATATAGGTCACGCCGAAGAGGGTATCGCAGCGGGTGGTGTACACGGTGAGGGTATCCCCCACGCTGGTGCCGAAGTTCAGCTCAGTGCCCTCGCTGCGGCCGATCCAGTTGCGCTGCTGGATCTTAACGCGGTTGATATAGTCCA
>JAEDEN010000006.1 GCA_016293265.1 Oscillospiraceae bacterium
TCCAGGGGGAAGTAGCTGGTGGTGATGGTGGTGCCCCATTTGAAGGTGCCCTCGTCCGGTTCCAGCTCCCCCATGAGGATCTTGAAGAGGGTGGTCTTGGCGATCTCGTCCTCCCCCACAAAGGCGATCTTGTCGCCCCGGTTCACCCGGAAGGTGACATTGTCCAGCACCTTCCGCCCGTCCACGGTTTTGGAAAGTCCCTCCACCGCCAGAATCTCCTTGCCGCACTCCCGGTCCATCCGGAAACCCACAAAGGGATAGCGGCGGGAGGAAGCGGGCATCTCCTCCACCGTCAGCTTGTCCAGAAGTTTGCGGCGGGCGGTAGCCTGCTTGGACTTGGACTTGTTGGCGGAGAAACGGGAGACGAACTCCTGGAGCTCCTTGATCTTCTCCTCCCGCTTGCGGTTCTGGTCCCGGATCAGGCGCTGCATGAGCTGGCTGGACTCGTACCAGAACTCGTAGTTGCCCACATACATACGGATGCCGCCATAGTCCACATCCACAATGTTGGTGCATACGGTGTTGAGGAAGTGGCGGTCGTGGCTGACCACAAGGATGAGGCTCTCGCACTCCATGAGGAAGTCCTCCAGCCACTCGATGGCCTTGATATCCAGGTGGTTGGTGGGCTCGTCCAGCAGGATGATGTCGGGCTTTCCGAAAAGGGCCTGTGCCAGCAGAACCTTCACCTTCTCCTTGGCGGTGAGGGTGCTCATCTCGCTGTAGAGGATGTCGTTGGAAAGGCCGAGGCCCTGGAGGAGGCGGCTGACATCGGACTCGGCCTCCCAGCCGTTCATCTCGGCGAACTCTCCTTCCAGCTCGCTGGCGCGGACGCCGTCCTCATCGGAAAAGTCCTCCTTTTCGTAGAGGGCGTCCTTTTCCTTCATCACATCGTAGAGGTGCTGGTTGCCCATGATGACGGTATCCAGGACGGTATAGGCGTCGTACTGGAAGTGGTCCTGCTTCAGGATGGACATACGCAGTTCCTTGGGGATGACCACCTCGCCGGTGGTGGGCTCCAGATCGCCGGAGAGGATGCGCAGGAAGGTGGATTTTCCCGCGCCGTTGGCGCCGATGATGCCGTAGCAGTTACCGGGGGTAAACTTCAGGTCCACGTGCTTGAACAAGGTCTGGCCGCTGAAGTTCATGCTGATATCGTTAACAAGAATCATGTTTGCGGTTCCTTTTTTTCATTTTTTTTGTGGGAAAATGCCTGCGGCGGAGAGAATCCCCACGCGCCGGACAGCAGAACAGGCGCGCCGCCGGAAAGCAGCGCGTCTGCCTTTTCTCAATGTTCCAGAACGGCCTTGTGGTAGACCTTCTTGCCCTTCTTGATGACCGCGCCCTCGCCGCAGCAGCTATCGCAGGAGAAGGTCTTTTCAATGTCGGTGACCTTCTCTCCGCAGACGCTGACGCCGCCCTGCTGGACCAGGCGCCGGGCCTCGCCCCGGGAAGCGGCCAGGCCGCACTTGACCAGAAGGGTCAGCACGTCGATCTGTCCGTCGGTGAAGTCCGCCTCGCACAGCTTCGTGCAGGGCATATTGGCGGTGGAACCGGCGCCGGCAAAGAGGCCCCGGGCGGTCTCCTGGGCCTTGGCGGCCTCCTCTTCTCCGTGGACCAGCTTGGTCAGCTCGTAGGCCAGGATCTCCTTGGCGGTATTGAGCTGGGCGCCCTCCCACTTGTCCATCTCGTCGATCTGCTCCAGGGGCAGGAAGGTCAGCATACGGATGCACTTGAGGACGTCGGCGTCCTCGATGTTGCGCCAATACTGGTAGAACTCGTAGGGGGAGGTCTTGTTGGGGTCCAGCCAGACGGCGCCGGAGGCGGTCTTGCCCATCTTCTTGCCCTCGGAAGTCAGCAGCAGGGTGATGGTCATGGCGTGGGCGTCCTTGCCCAGCTTGCGGCGGATCAGCTCCGTGCCGCCCAGCATATTGCTCCACTGGTCGTTGCCGCCAAACTGCATATTGCAGCCGTAGGTCTGGAAGAGGTGGTAGAAGTCATAGGACTGCATAATCATGTAGTTAAACTCCAGGAAGCTCAGTCCCTTTTCCATGCGCTGCTTGTAGCACTCAGCCCGGAGCATATTATTCACGGAGAAGCAGGCGCCCACCTCCCGGAGCACCTCCACATAGTTGAGGTCCATCAGCCAGTCGGCGTTGTTCACCATCATGGCCTTCCCCTCTCCGAACTCAATGAAGCGCTCCATCTGCTTTTTGAAGCACTCACAATTGTGCTGAATGGTCTCCCGGGTCATCATGGAACGCATATCGGTACGGCCGGAGGGGTCGCCGATCATGGCGGTGCCGCCGCCGATGAGGGCGATGGGGCGGTTGCCCGCCTGCTGGAGGCGCTTCATCAGGCAAAGGGCCATGAAGTGGCCCACATGAAGGCTGTCCGCCGTGGGGTCAAAGCCGATATAAAACACGGCC
This sequence comes from Oscillospiraceae bacterium, assembly GCA_016293265.1. Lineage (GTDB taxonomy): Bacteria > Bacillota > Clostridia > Oscillospirales > Oscillospiraceae > Oscillibacter. Next base: position 2,427 of record JAEDEN010000006.1, read on the forward strand.
TTGCCGTTGTTCACCATGTCGCGGATCTGCTCTTCATCGGTGACCTGGGCGATGAGGCCCCGGGCTTTGAGTTCTTCGTAAATCTGCATTGTCGTTTTCTCCTTATCTATTATATTTAATCATCCATATTGTTCCACAGGCAAGGGGATCCATACAAAAACGCCCTCCGTCCCATGGGGGACAGAGGGCGAATCCATTCGCGGTACCACCTCTGGTTCGCCGCGCCCTCACAGGAGCGGCCTCAGGCCGTGCCAACACACGGCAGCGCGATAACGGGCGCTCCCGGAGCACGCCTACTGGGCCGCCTGACGGCCGTTTGGGTGCCAGCTCCGAGGTGTATTCACCGCTTCCGCTCTCCCCTTTTCACCTTCCCAGGGGCTCTCTTGCCAGCGAAGGGGCGGCTACTTCTCCTCTTCCTCGCTTTATACAGACCGCATTGTATCCGATTCAGCCGGAAATGTCAATGAAATTCAGCAAAAAGCTCTCATTTTTCCCTCTCGCGGCTGCGCGCATCCAGCCGGTTCAGGAAAAAGGCCAGCAGCACGCCGAAAAGGCCAAACAGGGCGGAGAGGAGCGCCTCTCCCGCCCCGGCGTATTCCGTTGGAATGATGACGGCGGTGGAGGCGATGACAATGCCGAGGATGCCGTGGAAGGCCACGGCGTAGTGGCGGTGGAACAGCCAGTTCACTCCCCGGGCCAAAAGCGCCATGGTAAGGAGCATCCCGGGAAGGCAGGAGGCCAGCGCCAGCAGCTTAAACCCTGCAAGGCCCTCCATCAAGGGCTGATACAGCCCCAGGGCCATCAGGATGGAGGAGGTGGTCATACCGGGGATGACGATACCCATGCCCCAGAGGACGCCGCAGAAATTGTACCACCAGAAATCCAGCTCCGCCTCCACGCCCGCCATATATCTGACATAGTAAAGCCCCGCAAACATGGCCCCGGCGCAAAGAAGCAGGCTTCCCCAGGCGCTTTTGGGCCGCCCCTCCTTCCCCGCCTCCCGGAACAGGGAGGGCAGCGTGCCGGCGATGAGACCCACGAACAGCCAGGTGGTCACGGCGGTGGAAAGGGAAATGGCGGCGGCGATCCCCTTGGCAAAGCCCAAAAATCCCGCACACCAGCCCAGGGAAAGGGGGATGAAGCCCCTCCAGTACTTTGACAGCGCCTTGCGGGGGGAGGTCAAAAGCTCCATAAAAGGGCGGTAAATATCAAAGATGACCGCCAGCACACCGCCGGAGACCCCGGGCAGAATCGCCCCGGCGCCGATCAGCACGCCGCACAGCAGCCAGCGAACAGCGGAGAGCCTCCTTCCGCGGTCCATCTCTGCCATTTCCATCCTTCCCTTCCGTTTTTGATTCGCAATATGATAGCAGGTTTTTCCCCGGCTTTCAATCAATAATTTTTAAAACGCGTTTCTTTTTCAGGTCCGCTTTGTGTAGAATGGCCAAATGCGGCGAAAAAACTTCGCCGCATTTTGAAGGAAACATCTGTTGACAGTAAAACCGATAGCGTGTATACTGCAAAACAGATAACAAAACTGCATACCGCAAAGACGATGAAGAGAAGAGTACCCGGGCAGGTACGGCAAAGAGAGCCTCGTTTGGTGAAAAGAGGCGCGGAGGGGCCCGGAGAACATGGTCTTGGAGTTGCGCGGCCGACCGGATTATCCATAGGCCGCGACGTGAGCGCACGTCACAGCGCAGAAGTGTGTCGGCACTTCTCAAGGCCGTATCCGTGAGGATGCGGCGAAGCAAGGTGGTACCACGGCGTATCGTTACGTTCGTCCTTGAAGCATGGCGCTTCGAGGACTTTTTTGTTTGGTAAAGGAGTTATAGACGTGAGTGAGAACATCATCACCATCCGTGATCTGACCAAGACCTTCGGTGAGGGAGAAAGTGCCGTCCATGCGCTGGATCATATCAACCTGGATATCCAAAAGGGCGAGATCTTCGGCATCATCGGCCTTTCCGGCGCCGGCAAATCCACGCTGGTGCGGTGCATGAACCTACTGGAGCGGCCCACCTCCGGTTCCGTCCTGGTGGACGGCAGGGAGATGACCTCCCTTTCCCAGAAGGAGCTGCGCCTGGCCCGCCGGGAGATCACCATGATCTTCCAGAGCTTCAACCTTTTGATGCAGCGGACCTGCCTGAAGAACGTCTGCTTCCCCATGGAGCTGGGGGGCGTCAACGCCGCCCAGGCCAAAAAACGGGCCATGGAGCTTTTGGAGCTGGTGGGATTGGGAGATAAGGCGGATGCCTACCCCGCCCAGCTCTCCGGCGGCCAGAAACAGCGCGTGGCCATCGCCCGGGCCCTTGCCACAGACCCCAAGGTGCTTCTTTGCGACGAAGCCACCTCCGCCCTGGACCCCACCACCACCGCCTCTATCCTGGGCCTTTTGAAGGACCTGAATCAAAAGCTGGGCGTGACGGTGGTGGTCATCACCCACCAGATGAGCGTTATCGAGGAAATCTGCCACCGCGTGGCCATTCTGGACGGCGGCGTTGTGGTGGAGCAGGGCAGCGTGGAGGAGATCTTTTCCCACCCCTCCACCGATGCGGCAAGGCGGCTGGTGTATCCCGGCGGCGTCCCCACCGGGCAGCACAGCGCCGGCGGGCGCACCGTGCGGGTCGCCTTCAACGGCGGCACGGCCTACCAGCCCCTCATCGCCTCCCTGGCCATCGACTGCGGCGTAAAGGTGAACATTCTGGGTGCCGACACCCGCAACATCGACGGCAAGGCCTTCGGCACCATGCTGCTGGGCCTGCCCCAGGACCCCAATGAGGCCGCCAAGGCCCTGAGCTACATCCGTGCACAGCACAACGTCACCGTAGAGGAGGTGGAATACCATGGGTGAGATCGTGACTTCCTTCTGGGCCGAGTATGGCTCTATCCTACTGGAGGGAATCCGGGACACCCTCATCATGACCGGCGTCTCCACGGTGCTGGCCTATCTGCTGGGCCTTCCCCTTGGTGTGGCGCTGATCCTGACCCAGCCCCACGGCATCCGCCCCCACCGGGCCGCCTACCGCGTTTTGGACTGGGTGGTGAATGTGGGCCGTTCCCTTCCCTTCATCATTCTGATGATCGCCATCATGCCCCTTACAAAGCTGATCGTGGGCACGAAGATCGGCGTCCGTGGCGCCATCGTCCCCCTGGTGGTCTCCGCCACCCCCTTCATCGCCCGCATGGTGGAGACCTCCCTGGCGGAGGTGGACGCCGGAGTCATTGAGGCGGCCCAGTCCATGGGCGCTTCCACCTTCCAGATCGTCCGGAAGGTCTACCTGCCGGAGGCCATGCCCTCCCTGGTGCTGGGCGGAGCCATCTCCACCGTCACCATCCTGGCCTACACCGCCATGGCCGGTACCGTGGGCGCCGGCGGCCTGGGTGACATCGCCATCCAATACGGCCACTTCCGGGGCGTTCAGTCCGTGCTGTGGGTGACGGTCATCTTCCTTATCATCCTGGTACAGGTCATCCAACTGTTTTTCAACTGGGCGTCGAAGCGTATCGACAAACGTTTGAAATAAAATTCAAAAAATACCATTGGAGGAAAGAAACATGAAAAAGAAGTATCTGTCTCTGGCACTGGCCCTGGTGCTGTGCCTGTCCCTGGCCGCCTGCGGCAGCAAGAAAAAGGAAACCACGCTGACCGTGGCAGCCTCCCCCACCCCCCATGCCGAGATCCTGGAGCAGTGCGTGCCCATTCTGGCCGAGCAGGGCATCACCCTGGTGGTCAACGAGTACAGCGACTACGTCATCCCCAACACCGCCGTGGAGGACGGCGAGGAGGACGCCAACTACTTCCAGCACGTCCCCTATCTGGACGACTTTAACGCCGAACGCGGCACCCATCTGGTAAGCGTGGCCGGCGTCCACGTGGAGCCTATGGGTATCTATGCGGGCAAGACCACCTCTCTGGACGCCCTGCCTGACGGCGCCACCGTGGCCGTCCCCAACGATCCCACCAACGAGGGCCGCGCCCTGCTGCTGCTGGAATCCCAGGGACTCATCAAGCTGAAGGACAGCTCCAACCTGGCTTCCACCCCCAAGGACATCGCCGAGAACCCCAAGAACCTGGAATTCAAGGAGATGGAGGCCAAGACCATTCCCAGCGTCACCACTGAGGTGGACATCGCCGTCATCAACTCCAACTACGCCCTGGGCGCCGGCCTGAACCCCGTGAAGGACTCCCTGGCCATTGAGTCCGCCGACTCTCCCTATGTGAACATCCTGGTGGTCAAGGAGGGCAACGAGAAAAACGAGGCCATCCAAGCACTGGTGGAAGCCCTGCACTCTGACACCATCCGCGACTTCATCGAGGAGAAATACGATGGCGCCGTGGTCCCCGCATTCTAAAAAAGCAGATATCCCCCCTCTCTTTTGCCCCGCCTGTGTCCGAACCGGACACAGGCGGGGCTCATTTCATTTATGCGGTTGGCAATTTTATGAAGGGGCCGTTACCGTGTTACGCGGTTTGGCAGGACGCGGCAAGGAATCCCCATCCCACAGCCGGAAGCAGGGCCGCACGCCATCATGCCTCTTCCTCCCCTGCGGTGATGGTGCCATGCAGCTCCCGGCAGCGGTCCCGCAGCGCCTTGAAGAGCAGGGGGTCGCCGCAGCAAAAGGCCTTGCCGGCGGAATGACGGTCGCTTCCCGCCGTGGGCAGGAAGCCGTAAGGCTTGCAATAGCACCGGTACAGTCTCTCTTTCTGCCGCCGGTCATATCTGCTGTAGTCCACTTCAAGGGCCTGTCCGCCCAGTTCTTTGAAGATTCCCAGCAAGGCGTTGTTCCCCGCCTCGTCCAGCTGGTAATAGTAGAGGTGGCACAGGGTGGGAAGCCCCAGGCGGCAGGCGGCCATCACCTCTTCAATCTCCGCATAGTGGTAAAACTCCTCCGTGGGGATGTAGGCCAGGCGCTCTCCGAAGGCGCCCAGGAAGCGGTCAGAGGCCTCTTCCTCGCTGCGGGCATAGCCGGTCTTGACCAGCAGCTGGCCAATGGCTCTGCGGCCGATATGCACGGAATTGGGATAATCAGCCAGGAGCATGGCATAGCTTGCGTCGACGCCGTCGCCACTGGGGTCGATGCCGATGCGCCGCAGCTTTTCCAGCGTGGCCTTGCAGTAGCCCTCGCGGTCCTGGTTCTCATTGACTTCAAGGACCCGCCGTATCTCAGGCGCGTCCGCCGGGAGCCACGTTCCAATGATGTGAATTACCTTCCGTATGCCGTTGACGGTGGCTGCGGCGGAAAATTCACACCCTGAAATCACGTCGAGTTGGTAGGTGCCGGCAAGCACCCGGCGGCGCTCCTCGGGGAGGACGCTGTCATGGTCTGTGATGGTGATATGCCCAAGCCCGGCCTCCTTTGCCGCCCTGCATACCTCCTCCGGGGTCTGGTCAGGATCCGCGTCGGAGATGCAGGTGTGAACGTGGTTATCAAAGGTGCCGGGAAGCTTCCGGCGGAAGGAGGAAAGCTCCAAGCCGCAAGCGGCGGCCTCTTCCATGGAAATGATCGTCATAGGAATTCCTTCCTTTCTTTTATTGATTGTCTATTATTACCCTCAGTGAACGGGGGGCGACACGGTTTTTCGGAGCCAAAATGACCGCCAGCTTCGTTATCCTCGTTGCCGGGCGTCAGCCCACCGAGGACAATGACGCCGCCAGCGCCTTTTTTAGCCGCTGGCAGGCGTATTGCCCCTTGTCCACTGAGGGTAGGCCTCCCCTGCTCTTTTTGGCAGTCTCAGCCTCAGCGCTTCAGCGGAGGTCCACACCGGCCTGCCAGCCCCAACCCAGGTAATTGTAGGAGCTGAGCATGCTGGAAAGGGTCTGCTTTTTTACGGTCGCCTGGGCATGGACCACGTAGCCGTCGCCCACATAGACGCCCACATGGCCATATTTATAGCCGGCACTGGAGGTATTTTTGCTGCGCAGGTACACAGCGGCACCCACGGGAATATCGTTCATGGAGGTGGACACACGCCATTTGCTGCAGGCCGTCAGCGCATCGGAGGCGCTGGCGTTGGGCAGGCCGGCCTTGCAGCCCACGATCTTCACGAACTTCTGGCAGTATCCGTTGTAATCCGTGCTGCCCAGCATGGACAGCGCGGCGTTGGCCATGCTCTGCTGGCGGCTGCTGACAGAGGAGGCAGGGGGCTCGGCCTGGGCGGAGCCGCCGCTGGTTTTGATATTGCCGCCATCCAGCTTTTCCAAGGTCACGGCCTGACCATTGTACCAATAAGCCAGGATATCAGCGGCGTTGGTGGTGGTTCTGTAGCAATAAACATCCAAAGAAAGCCCGGATTTTTTGTTGAAAATACCAAATCTTCCACCGCCAAGATCCGCGATATACCACTTCTGATTGTCGCCGCCGTTATCGGGATGTGCGATCAGGGTGGAGGGGTCCATGGAGGCATACTGCTGGTCCAGAAGATAGCCGTTGCTGAGGAAGGCCAACTGATAGATGCCGTTGCCAAGGTGGGTGATACGCACCTTCTGTTGGGGAACATCAAGATTCTGCCAGACATGGGTGTTGTTGTCGGGGCCCTGGCCGTCCAGGCTGTGGCTGCCGGAGACCTTGATACGGTAGATGCCGTCGTTGATGGTGCGGCCGCCGCCCACGGCGCGGAAATTGCTGCCGCCCACATCGCCGAAGCTGCACCAGCCCATTTTCCACTGGTTGGAGCCGGAGATCGGGTAAATAAATTGTACGCGGCCGTTGCTATGGTCAGCGCCTGCGTAAACCAGGTACACAACGTCGTTTTTGGAGATGGAGCCGATGGTGGCGCTGCCGGTCTCATAACGGTAGACAGTGACCTTTGCGCCGGCCTTCATGGCCAGAGAGTAACCGGTGTTCAGCCCTCCCTTGGAAAGGTAAGCGGCGTCGATCCAGCCCTCCTTCGTCCCACGGGCGGTTTCGAACCGGACCTTCACGGCGTTTCCGCTGGCAGCGGTGATCGTCACCAGGTCGGTGCCGTAGACGGTGCCCACCCGGGCGCCGGACAGGCTGGAGGTCTGATAGGCGGGAATGGAACGGGTATTTTCATCCAGGGGATAGGTTTTGATGCTCATGCTGGCGGTATTGCCGCAGGGCCACATATAGGCTTCCGCCTGAGGGGCCAGGCCCGCAAAGCCGCTGAGGGTCATGATCACCGCCATCAGGAAGGCGGTAAGCTTCTTGCTGGTTTTCAAATGGATCTTCTTCATGTTCATTTCTCCTTAGTATGTAAGTGTATTTTCATGTGTGTTTTCTCTGGCAGAGGGGGGACCCTGTACCCTTCGGCGCAGGGCCGGAAATGATTCAGACTTCCTCCTCATCCTCCAGCGGTGTAAAGAGGCTGTCCGCCAGGCTCTTTCCTTTTACCAGGAGCAGCAGGCCCAGCATACTGGTGATGACGGCTCCAGCCAGGAGGGCGGGCGCCGTCTCCAGGGCGGAGGCCAGGAGGTTGAAGAGCCTGCCGGCCAGCATCGTGATGTAGCCGAAGGAAAAGGCCGTCAGCCATGCGGCGGCCACGCCGGTGAAAAAGCCCACCAGGCGCATCCGCTCTTTTTGCTGCCGGAGCCGGGCCAGCTCTCCCTCCTGCGCCTGCTGCGCTTCGTGTCCTTTCTGCCGGAGGTCTTCCTCCAGCAACTCGATGCGCTCCCGCAGGGCCTGGTTGACCCGGAAGAGATGGTTGCACTCCTGGTTGAGCTGGTTCATCCGTTCCAGATAATCCCCGGGGGACTCCGGCTGCTTCTCCTCCGCCTCCGGGGCGGGCGGCGGACTCCCGGCGGATTCAGGCGGGTCTTCCTCACAGGTTTCGAACAGCCCGTCCCAAAGTCCGGCATCCGGAGGACCGGTATCCTCCTGAGGCTCTGTGCACAGGAGGGATTCCAGGATCTTGCGTTCTTGATTCGTCATTTTGAATGCTCCTCTCCTATTTTGTTTTCAAGGTACAGGGTGGGGATTTACGGCGGCCGGATCATTGTCATGTTTTTTGCTCCTTTTTGTTTTCTGATTTCATTAGATCATAAAAATCCATTTTTGTCTTTTCATGTATTTCTCACGGAAAAATGGAAAAATCATCATTATAAGATAGGATTTGACATTTCGCTTTTCGTAAATTATAATGTTTTTGTTGGTTTTCCAGTATTTTTATTGAATGATACCGCGATTTTCCCTTCGTGAAAAGAAAACCATAGTTCGTGGAAAAATGGAATTTTTCTATCTTCATTTCCAATCTTATCCGGCCTGAGGAGGGCTGCCCAATGAAAAATCAGTCCAGCATTGAAAAAAAATTTCAAGCATTCCTGAAATCCCAGTCGCCTCCCCTTTCCCCTGAGCAGACGGAGGAGTACCTTCTTCTTGTCTCGGCGGAGGGTGCGCTGACAGCCGCCCTCCGGGAAAGCGGCTGCTTTCCCGCCGGCGCCGCCTCTTTGCTGGAGGTCTCAAACAGCCGTCCGGTGAAGAAGCTGGCGGAGTGGTGGTTTACCGAGGGTCCCTGGGAAAAAGAGCCCTTGGCTTCCGCCATGGCTCTCTGGCTGCGCTGGCGGGAGATGGACCCCTTCCACCTGCGCCAGCGCTGCGCCTACGCCGCCTTTCTCCGCACCTATATTCCCGGTATCACGGAAAAACGGGTGAAGGATTATCTCTCCTCCCTGGAATCCGGCAACAAGCTGACCCTTTTCTTCACCGGAGAGGTCAAGCTGCTGCCCCCGGAGGTCACCTCCCTCCTCACTGTGACGGACCCCGGCCAGATCCGTGCCATCGCGGCCTGGTGGGAAAAGGAGCAGGGGACCTCCCTTTACAGTGCTCAGGCCAGCTATATCAACGCCTTTCTGGCCTGGCGAGGCGGTGCGGAAGCCTCTCGGCCCGTGGCCCCCTCCTCTTCCCGGCGGCAGGCGGAAACGCTCCGCAAGCCTGTTCACGGTATCCGCGCGGCACTGCTGTTCCAGGCCTTCCGGGAGGCGGTGGGCCAGTCCGCCACAGATGCAGGCGTTCTCTTTTCAGAGATTCTCACCTGCACGGGTACATTCACCAGCACCATGCTGGTGGAGGGCCACTCCGCCTTCCGAAACCTTCGCAACGTGGCGATGGATCAGCTGGAACACAGCTTCGACCTGGTGGTGGACCGCCTTCTGGAGCACCTGGACGACAGTCAGCTCATCTCCCTTGCCCAGAAGACCGTCGCTTTCATTTTGGAGAACCAGGAACACCGCCTGCGGGCAAACGAGGCCAATCTGGCGGAATACCTCCTGACCCACCCCGTCTCCTACGACGCCAGTCTTCTCCCCCTGCTGGATGACCTGGCGGAGGAGTGCTGGTCCCCCACCTGTGACGCCTATGCCTGCGCCGTGCACTTTCTGAAGCTGCTGCAAACCGTTTTCCGGGATTCCGCCAGGGGCTATCCCCTGGAAAACCCCGCCCTCCCCAACGGCGCCGCCTTCCAGGACCAGCGCTTTTGGGCCAGCAGCCTCCTCTGGGGCCAGCGCGTCCCCGATTGGAGGCCGGAGGTGGCCCTCCGCTATACCTACCGGAAGCACGAAAACATCTGGCTGTCCATGCGGTCGCTGGCACTGTTCCAAAGCCTGTACAACGCCCCCCTCCCCTCCCCGCAAGACCCCAAGGAAACCTGGGAGCTGGTCCGGGACAGCCACGCCGTGGCGGAGGAGATCCTCAAAGCCCACTGGGATGTGCTTTTCTGGACCCTGCCCCTGGTTTCCTCCTCCTGGTGGCAGCCCATTCCCCGGGAGGAGCTTTCCGGCACCTCCCCCAGCTGCGTCCTCTACGCCCGCCTCCTTCTGCGCCACGTGAAGCTGCTGGTCGACTGGCCCGCAGAGGATTCCTCCCTCTCCATCTCCGGCATTCCCCGGGAGCTGCAGGATTCCCGGGAATCCATCTGCCAGACTCTCCAGGGCAACCGCCTGATGGCGGCCCGAAGGGCGCTGGAATCGGCGGGAACCATTCTGGAGGAGGCCATGCAGAAGGCCCTCCACGAAAAGACGGGCCCCTCTCAGAGCGCCGTCCGGGCCCTGATGGCCGACTGTTACCTGCGTTCCGCCCAGGTCACCTGCCGTCTTGCCTTGCTGGAAACGGAGGAAAACCGCCTGGATGACGCCGTTGAGCTGTATCTCTCCCGGTGCCGGGCAGACCTGCTCTGCGCAAAGCGTCCCGTTTTCACCCTTCTTTCCCTGTCTCCCGGCGAGTCGGAAGCACTCTATTCCCGCTGGCGGGAAGCCTGCCGGGAAGCCTTCCGCTGTTTCTTCGCCGAAGACTCCGTTTTCGTAAAGCGGCTGTGTCTGCCGGAAAACACCGGCGCCCAGGCAGCCTACCAGCAGGAGTATCAGGCCTGGAAGGAGGCCTTCGGCCAGGAGGTGGCGGACCTCTCCGTCCCCGCCGCGCCGCGGGTGCTGGTGCCCCTGGACCCCGGTGAGCTGCTGAAGGACATCCGTACCTTCCCGCCGGTTTTCAGCGGTGTTTTCGACAGCGTTACCGGCAACGACGAGGGTCAGCAGGACATCTGCGAGAATACCGTTTTTCGGCTGGTGGCCAGCGGAAAGACCTGTTTGCTCCACATGAACCAGGTGGTGGACAACCTCTCCGTTTTGCGGATGCTGCGCTTTTCCGACTTCCGGTGGCTGTGCCGCAAGGGCATCGTCACAGTCTCCTGCTTCACCCATCCCGTCACCGGCAAGCATTACAACCACCCCAGGGATTATCTTCTGGAAAACCTCCGCACCGATTTTAAATTTTCCAGCACAGCCTCCTATGAGACCTACAACTGCAAGGGAAATATGCTGGAATACCTGGAAAAGGGGGACCCGCTGGTCTTCCCCCAGGAGTGCCGGGAGGAGATGGAGGAGCTGGGCGACTATTATCGGCTGCTGTTCGACTGCTTCCAGCCCTCCGACCTGCGCCGCTACCACCAGGACAGCGCCCTGCGCTATCCGCCCCATGACCTGGGCACCAGCAGCCAGACCTTCCAGGAGGCCCTTGCCGCCCGGGCCGGCCTCCTGCTGCAGGAGGCCCAGGAGGGCTGCGGACAAGACCCGGATACCGCGGCAGCCTTTGTGCAGTACGCCGGAAAGTGGAAGCATCTCCAAAAACGCACCCAATATTACGACGCCATCCACCAGGAGCTGGCAGGCGCTTCCCTTCAGGAAGCGGAGCATCTGAGAAAATTCCGGAAGCTGGTAGATACCTCCTACTGCCTTTCCAACGGCAGGCATAGCTGCCGGGAAGTCCTCATCTCAGAACAGGATCCCGACCTCATCCTCACCAAATACGAGGTGCCCGGCGTTCGGAACCAGCCCGGCAGCCCCTCCGCCACCCTCATCCAGGGGCAAAAGCCGGACACGCCCAATGCCCGGAACGTGTTTGTCTGGAACAACTTCTACGAGCGGGCCGCCATCGCCCGGGAGCTTTACCGGATGGACGAGAGCATCAAGCAGGAAAACCGGATCAACCTCCTGGAATACTATGTCGGCGGCGGATACAGCGCCTCTCCCAGCGGACTGCTGCTGGTGGATTTTCACTCCAAGACCTCCAGCGGAAAGCGCACCCACTTTTTCCCCTCCTGCATCGGCGCGCCCGATGTGGACATTCTGGAGCTGCACAAATAAAAAAGACACACGGTTTTCACCGTGTGTCCGTAAAGCAGCATCAAAAAACGCCTGTTCCCACCGTCCCCAATGCGGAAGATCCTGTCTGCTTCTCATGATTGCATACACGCCTCCGTGGTTCGATTTGCGTTTTCATCAGGTAAAGTGTGCCAAAGAAACGGGGGCAAAGGGATCCGCCTCCATAAGAAACGCCCGGACACCGTATGTCCGGGCGTTGTCCATTTTTACAGTTTCTTTTTAAAGCCCCAGCCAGAGCTTCACGCTCAGCACCCCGCAGGCGCCCAGCAGCAGTGCCAGGGCCGCCGTCCCCCAAAGGAGATTATAGCCCACGGCCTCCTTGTTCCTCTTCCGGGCTGCCGCCACGGAGAAAAAGACATACACCGCAAAGACCCCAAAGATGACGGCCACCACCCCCGCCGCCTTCTGCCCCGCCAGAGCGGCAGTCACAAGATAGAGCAAGAAACCGGCCGCGGAGGCCACATAGCCAAGATTCAGCTTTTCGGGGGGCAGGAAAAATCCTCTCTTCATAGCAGACACTCCTGTTCTTTCTTTAATAACCATTTACCACAAGATCCAACACCTTGCCGGCCACCGTTCCCGCCACGGAGCTTCCGCCGCCGCCGTTTTCCACCAGCACCACGAAAGCGTAGGGCGTATCCTCTCCCCGCAAAAAACCGGCGAACCAGGCATGGGGCGTCTTTCCCTCCCCCACCTCGGCGGTGCCGGATTTGGCGCAGAGGTCCATGTTGGGGAAGCGGCCGGTGCCGTACGTCTTCTCCACATTATTGGCCATCATCTCCGCCATGGCTGCCGCCGTGCCGGAGGAGACCAGGGTCTTTGTTTTTCTGGTGATGTGTGGCAGGGAGGGAATCCCCAGGGCGCTCACCGTCTTCTGGATGAGATAAGGCTCAGCCGCCTTGCCGCCGTTTGCGATGGCGCCCATGTAAACCATCAGGGCGCAGGGATTCACCTGGTCCTGATACTGCCCCACCCCGGCCCAGCCAAGCTGGCCATCGGTGATCCCGTCGAAGGAAAAGGTGCCCTTGGCGGTGGGAAGGGTGCTGACGGAATAAGCGGAGGTAAGGCCTGCTTTTTCCGTCTGGCGGGCCATGGCTTCGGCGCCCACCTCCACGGCGATGGAGGCAAAGGCCACGTTGCAGGAATTGGCAAAGGCCTCCTCAAGGGTCTGCTCCCCATGGACGCCGGAGCAGACGATGGTCTCCTCTCCCATCTGGATGCTGCCCTCGCAATTCCAGGTACGGCTTTGCGCATCAGGAAGGTTCTCCAAAGCCGCGGCCAGGGTCACGGTCTTATAAACCGAGCCGGGCGTAAAGGTGGAGGAGAGGAATCGGTTCAGGTAAGCGCCCTCGTAGCGCTCGTTGGTCTCGATATCCGCGGGGACATGAAGCGGATCATAGCTGGGGGCAGAGACCATGCAGAGGATCTCACCGGTCTTGTAATTGTACACGGCCACCGTGCCGCTTTTGCCCCCCAGAGCCTGATAGGCCTCGTAATGATAGCGGGCATCCACAGTAAGATACAGCTCGCTGCCCCGGTCCGCGCCAAAGGCCCCGTTGAGGAGGCTGTAGCCCGTGAGCCGGTCGGCAAAGGCGTTCAGGGCGCCGGTGCCAATGCTGCCCTGCAGGTCGCCGACGGCGTGGAGGGTCGCCTTGCGGACGATCTCATTCTCATAATAGGTGCGCTTGCCGTCCTTCCCCTCCGAGAGGACATCCCCATCCCGGTCCAGCACAGAGCCGGAGGAGAGCTGCCCGGCAGAATTATAAAGGTGGCGGTTAAAGGCGGAGGAGGCCCACTTCCCGCCGCTGGTAAAGTAGCGGAAAAGGAAGAGGCCCATCCCCAGGGCAAGGGCCAGAGCCAGGGCCACGCAGATAACGGCCCGGCGTTCAATCTTCTTCATCAGGCACCTCCTTTGGGGCAAACGGGTCGCCGATGGGCTCCACCCGCCGGCGGGCGTCCTCCGCCAGCTTGCGCCGAGGGGAGCGCCGGATGGCGAAGCTGGCGTTTTCCCGGGTATCCGTCGCCTTCAGGAAGGCAAGCAGGCCCCAGGCGGACATCATGGCGGAGCCGCCGTTGGAGACAAAGGGGAAGGTAACGCCGGTAAGAGGCAGGAGATCCACCGCGCCAAATACATTCAGGCAGGTCTGGAACACCAGCAGCGACCCTGCCGCGCAGGCCGCGATGGTATAAAAGCTGGAACGGCCCACCCGGAGGATACGGACGGTAAACACCGCAAGGGTGATGATGGCCCCCACGGCAAAAAGGGCGATGATGAGGCCCCACTCCTCACACAGCATCCCGAAGACTAGGTCGGTATCCGCCGCTGCGATGCGGTGGAGCCATCCGTTGCCGGCCCCCATGCCCAGCAGGCCGCCGGAGGCAGCCGCGGACATGGTGCGGGTCTGCTGGTAGCCGGTGGTGGAGGCGGCTTCCCAGGCGTGTCCCCAGGAGGCAAAGCGGCTGAGGATATAGGGCTTGAAGGTCATAATGAGCCCCGCGCCAAACACAGCGCCGCCGCAGATAAGGGACAGCGTGGCCCAGTCGCCAGAGCGGAGGTAGGCGATGACCAGAAAGGTCACAAAGAAAATAGCTGCCGTGCCAAAATCGCTCATAAGGCCCAACAATCCGATGCAAACGCCGGTCAGCAGGATGAAAAGGCCCAGGTTGCGCTTTCGGAAAAGGCGCTCCAACGTGGCGGAGCCCGCGAAAATATAGCAGATCTTAGCGATCTCCGAGGGCTGGAAGGAAAGGGGGCCGATGGCGATCCAGTTCACGGCGCCGTATTTGGAGGTGCCCAGCACCAGCGTGATGCCAAGAAGGCCGATGGCGGCTGCCGCCATGAGCCAGCGGTTTTTCTGGACCCGCTCCAGATCCCGCAAAAAGATTCCCAAAACCAGGAAAAGGCACAGCCCCAGCACGATGGCGGCAAGCTGCTTGATAAGGCTTCTTTGGGCACTGGAGGCTGTGACGGCAAGGGAGAGGGTGGAGAGAAAGAATGCAATGGTCTCCATCTCAAAGCCCACGCAGCGGGTGGCCCGCAAAATCAGGAAATACAGCCACATCACCGCCGTAAGCCCCAGAAAAGCAATTGGCACGGCGGCGGTGACCTCCTCTCCCAGGGCGATGACAAGCTGCAGGCAGGCCAGCACCTGAAACAGCGTGAGCCACAGGACGGAGGGCCACACGGCGGCGGGCCGCTCCGCCAGGCGGCGCTGCTCCATCCGTTCCTGTTCCGCCGCGGTCTGCGGCAGAAACATCAGCTCCACGCCGCCCAGGGTGATGGTGTCCCCCATGGAAACAAGGGCGGAGGACTCCACCGGCTGGCCGTTGAGAAGCGTCCCACCCTTGGAGCCCAGGTCATAAAGGGTCCACTCGTCTTTCTCCCCCCGGCACAGCGCCGCGTGCTGGCGGGAGATGCTGGGGTAATTGAGACAGACGTCGGCGGTCTTGCCGCGTCCGATGATATTCTCCCAGTGGTTCAGGGGGATGGAGGTGCCGTTTGGAAGGCTCAACTGCCCCCAGGCCTCAGGCGTGTGGGGAATGGTCAAGAGGGAGCGCACCGCCCGGTACAGGATCAAAAACACCAGCACCGGAAACAAAAAGCGGACAAAGGCCGTGTACCACGCCGCTGCCAGCGGCCAGCGCTCCAGGCCGGCCGTCAAAGCCTGCACCAGTCCATTCAACACTTCCAAGGTCTCACCCCCCTTTTTATCCTTGCAGTATAGCACTTTTTCCCCGCCCTGTACAGGGCCGCCGCTGCCGGAGGGAAAAAGTTCAAATTTTCTTCACGTTTTCCTCCCCGGTTTTCCCCTTTCATTTCCATAACCCGTGGATTTTTCTCTTGACCTTCCAGGAAGAATCTATTAAAATACTAAATTGTATCTAACTACAACTACCGGTACATGGGGCGTCCCATGTATCTTAATGAAAGGCCGATCAGTACCATGAAACATCCCTATAAGACACGGGAGGGCGGCGCCACCGTCACAATCTTCGTGCCCTACGACTGCAAAAACCACTGTCCTTTTTGCATCAATAAAGGCGAGTATGCGGATATGACGGGCTTCTCCCTGGAAAAGATCTGTGAGAGTATTCGCCGGATGGACGCCATCACGCCCAACTGCGACTTCGTCTTCACCGGCGGCGAGCCCTTCGCCGACATCGAAAAACTCCAGATCATGCTGGACCAGATCCCCACCACCCACAAGGTTTACATCAACACCACCCTTCCCGTTTCCGAGCATCAGAGCGAAGAGGACGTACTGGCCTTCGTTGAACGGAACAAGCACAAGATCACCTGCATCAACGTCTCCCGCCATATGCAAAAATACGTGGTGGAGTCCAACGATGACCTTCTCCGCCGCCTGCCGGTCCGTTTCCGCATCAACTGCGTGCTTTATAAGAACTATCCCGCCGAAGGCCTGATCCCCTATATGGAGCGGTTTTTGAAGGTCCCCGGCGCCTCCATCCAGTTCCGCTTCGACTATACCGCCACCACCCCGGAAAACCTCTACGAAGAGGAGGGGGATAAGATCCTCTCCGACCTGAAACAGGTAGCCCGCTACACAGGGCTGGACGGCTGCCGGATGCGCAACGGCTTCCACTTCGACTACAAGGGCATGGAGCTGACCTACCACAAGACCCTTCCCTATTCCACCATCACGGAAACCGATCCCACCGACGGCGTGACCTACGACATTCTCTACGATATCCTCATCAAGCAGACCGGCGCCATCCACTCCGACTGGACTGGCGTTGAGCTGGATGTGGACGCCTACGAAAAGGTGGTTTTCGAGCCCTACGACCTGAAGTGGCGGTAAAATGCTGGTTACAAAAGCGGCGGAGCTCCCGCCGCTTTTGCTCATTTAAGGAGGTTTTTATGAAAGCGATCCAAACCGTGGGCGTTGTGGGCCTCGGGGCCCTGGGAACGCTCTACGCACATCTTTTGACCGAAGGCCTGGGGAAGGAGCACATCCTCGTCCTGGCAGACGGGGAGCGCATCCGCCGCTATGAGGCCGAAGGCGTCTTTTTCAACGGCCGGCGCTGCGATTTCCGCTTCACCGACGCCGCGGCCTGTACCCAGCCCCTGGATCTTCTCCTCTTCGCCGTGAAGTTCGGCGGCTTGGAGGCGGCCATCAAGGAGTGTCGCCATCTGGTGACGCGGGAGACCACCCTGGTTTCCGTCCTCAACGGCGTCACCAGCGAGCAGGTGCTGGGAAATGCCTTCTCCCCGGAGCAGGTGGTCTGGTGTGTGGCCCAGAAGATGTCCGCCGTGAAGGAGGGAAACCATGTGGCCGTCTCTCCCCTGGGGGAGCTGGCTTTGGGCGTCCCCTCCGGGATGGACGGGAGCCATCTCCGGCGGCTGACAGCCTTTTTTGACGGGATCGCCTTCCCCTACGCCCTGCCCGGAGACATCCGCACCCATATGTGGAGCAAGCTTCTTTGCAACGTGGGCACCAACCAGCCCACTATGGTCTTCCGGTGCGGCTACGGCGGACTGCAGGTTCCCGGCAAGGCCCGGGAGACCATGTTTGCCGCCATGGAGGAAGTGGTGAGGGTGGCAAACGCGGAAGGCATTCCCCTTTCCGAAGAAGACATCCGCCATTGGGTGTCCGTCATCGACAGCTTTCCGCCGGAGGGCACCACCTCCATGGCACAGGACGGCAGGGCCCGCCGCAAAAGCGAGGTGGAGCTGTTTTCAGGCACCATTCTCCGCTATGCCGCAAAGCATGGCATCCCCGTGCCGGTGAACCAGTGGCTGTACGATGAGATCAAGCGCATCGAGTCTGCCTATTGAATCCCGGAAAACCCCGCAGCCATGCTGCGGGGTTTTTTGATCCCGGCAGAACTATACCAGCCCGCCAAGAAGCGGGATCATCACCGCGATGACCACCGCGTTGACAAAGTCGATGAACATCCCGCCCACCATGGGGATGGCAAAATAGGCCGTGGGCGAGGGGCCGTATTTTTTCGTCACGGCCTGCATATTGGCCATGGCATTGGAGGTGGCCCCCATGGCAAAGCCGATGAACCCGGCGGACATCACCGCCGCATCATAATTCCGGCCCATGAAGCGGAACACCACCAGGTAGCCGAAGAAGAACATCAGCACCATCTGCAGCGCCAGGGCCACCATCATCGGCACTGCCAATCCCACCAGCTCCCACAGCCGCAGGCCCATCATGGCCATGGCCAAAAACAAGGACAGGGACATATTCCCCAGGGTCTCGATCTCCTCACCGGGGAATTCCGCGCCGAATCCATCCAGGATGTTCCGCACCGCCACCGCCACCAGCATGGCGCCGATATAGCCGGGGAAGGTCATGCCCGTCACCCTTTCCAGGGAAGCGCTGACCCAATTCCCAAGGCCCACGCAAAAGAGCACCAGCATAAAGCCTTTGACAAATCTGGCGCTGTTGGTGGAGAAGGCGCCTTCCTCCGCCGGGCCGTCGCCCCCTGCCGGAAGGGCTTCGCATTTGAGGTCATGCTTGACGATCAGCTTTCTTGCGGTGGGGCCGCCCATGATGGAACCCATCACCAGGCCAAAGGTGGCCGCGGCAAGTCCTACCACGGAGCCGCCCACACAGCCCGCCTCCTCCAGGTCAGGGCCGAAGGCCGCTGCCGTTCCGGGGCCGCCGATCAGGGAGATGGAACCCACGGCAAGGCCCAGGCGGGGGTCCTCCCCCATGGCAAGCATCGTCCCGGCCCCCAGGAAATTTTGCAAAAGGGTGAGCAGGGATGCAAGAATCAGGCAGACGATCACGGCCTTGCCGCCTTTGAGCAGCAGGGGAACGCTGACCGTGAAGCCCACCGTGGTGAAGAACATGGTCATAAAGACCGACTGAAGGGTGGTGTCGAAGGTGATATAGGGGGCCGTTGCGGCATAAAGAGCCGTATTCACCAGTGCGAAGCAAAGGCCCCCCACCAGCGGCGCCGGAATGCAGTACTTTTCAAAGAAGGTGATTTTTTTGATGAGGCAGCCCCCCAGCCAGAAAAGCGCCGCTGCCACCGCCACGGCATGATACATATTCAACTGGATCTCCATGCGATCAGCTCCTTTTCAAGTTTTCTCACTATACAATATGATGGGAAAACCCGAAGAACCATTTCGGAGAGAATCTTAACGGCGTCTATACGGAGGCAAAAAAACGAGCCCCGGAAGGTTTCCTTCCAAAGCCCGTTTTGGATGACAGATGGTCATTGGGGGTCTTTTCCCTGCCGAAACAGCTCGATCATGGTGTGGGTCAGGTCGATGGGGCTGTGGTTCTCGGGGATCTCCTCCCGGCGCAGCCAGACGCCCTCGTTGAGTTCACGGGTGTCCAGGGTCACCGTTTCGTCATCCCCCTCCAGGTCCGCCCAGAAGCCCACCATCAGATTGCCGGCAAATCCCCAGGGCTGGCTCGCGTGATAGCGGACGTTTTTTACGGGAAGACCCACCTCTTCCATAACCTCCCGGCGGACGGTGTCCTCCAGCGTTTCCCCGATCTCGGTAAAGCCAGCGACAAGGGCATACCGCACCAGCATGACCCGGTCGGCATAATGGGTCAGCAGGAGCTTTCCGTTATGGCGCAAGGCTACCACCACGGCGGGATTGATGCGGGGATAGACGATATTTCCGCACTCCGGGCAGCGCATGGCCCGTTCCGCCCCGTCCCGCCGGTTGGGGCTGCCGCAGCAGCCGCAGAACCGGTTGGCCCGGTACCACGCGGAAAGGTGCAGCGCCGTGGCGCCGGCCAGGCGCATATGGAAGGGCTCCATGGTGCGAAACGCCGTGACAGGCGTGGGCACAAGGGCCTGGCGCACCGCGCCGCTTACCTGCCAGAGCAGGAAAAAGGCCGTCTCGTCGATGGAAAAGAGGTACACGAAGTTCTCCTCCGCCTCACCCAGGGCCCGCAGCTCCTCCACCGTGGGAAATGCGCCCTGATCCGTCAGCAGGGTCTTCCTCCCCTCGAATACGCACACAAGGTCGGCGGGCTCCGGCCTTCTCTCGCAGAAAGCATTTTGGTACACATGGGGCGCGATTTCCTGGATCATATTCCGTTCCTCCTGTCCGGCCATCCTCTTGGGAGGCGGTACTTGTATCTTATCGGTTGTCCGGCCCTCTGTCAAGCGGGGCATATCCGAAAAAACACCCCGGGGCCTTGGGCAGGCGCCCCCTCACCCTTCTCCTTCGAAACTCATACAATGATGGCGGGAGTTGGTTTTATGGTTGGAAATGAACCGTTTTTGCGCTATATCCCCTTCCTCCGGCAAAGGCCCCACGCAATAGCGCGGGTCCTCGGCAGCGCTGCCTATCCGGGTATCTCCGGGACGGTGAGCTTTTATCAGACGGAGCGGGGCGTTCTCGTGGCCTCCGAAATATGCGGGCTCCCCCACACAGGGGGCCCCTGCGGCGGAGGGATCTTCGCTTTCCATATCCACAGCGGCGGCCAGTGCAGTGGAAACGAAAAGGCCCCCTTTGCAAACGCCCTGGCCCATTACGACCGGGACGACTGTCCCCATCCCGCCCACGCCGGAGATCTGCCCCCGCTGTTTGAAAACCGGGGGTACGCCTTCCAGATGTTCCTGACCGGCCGGTTTTCCCTGTGTGAGGTCATCGGCAAAACCGTCATCATTCATTCCGGACCGGATGACTTCACCTCACAGCCCTCCGGAAACGCGGGAAGCAAAATCGCCTGCGGACAAATCAGGCCCCTGTTCTGATTCCGCAATACCGGGAGAAAGGAAAACTTTCTCCCGGTATTTGTTGGATTCCCTTCCGGGTCGGTTGACAACGGAGGATCGGCCGGTTATAATAAAACATATGATGCAAAACATTCGTTTTGAAACAAGTGCTTTTAAGAAAGGATGATGGCCAATGCCGCCGAAGCCGAAATTCACGAAGGAAGAGATCACTGCCGTCGCCCTGGAGCTGGTCAGCGAAGGGGGAATGGAAGCATTGACCTCCCGTGACCTGGGCGCCCGGCTGGGCAGCTCCGCCCGTCCCATTTTCACGGTCTTTCAGAACATGGAAGACCTCCGGCAGGCCGTGCGGCAGGCCGCCATGGAGCGCTTCAACGCCTTTTCCGAAAAGGCGGTCCGATATACCCCGGCCTTCAAGCAGTTCGGGATGCAGATGATCCTCTTTGCCAAGGAGGAGCCGAAGCTGTTCCAGCTCTTGTTTATGACGGAAAACCGGGAGGCCAGGCGCTTTGAGGATGTATTCGCGGACCTGGGCGAGATGGCGCCCCTGTGCATCAAGGTGATCCAGCGGGACTACGGCCTGACGAAGCAGGACGCAAGGTGCCTCTTCCAGCACGTATGGATCCACACCTTCGGAATCGGGGTGCTGTGTGCCGCCCGGGTGTGCCGCTTCACGGAAGAGGAGGTCAACGAGCTGCTGGGCCAGGATTTCACGGCCATGATGCTGCTGGCAAAATCCGGGAAACTGAGCGCACAGACAGCAGTCCCCGTCCCGAAGGAATGAGCCGGCGGGAAAACACAAAATCAAAACCGGAAGGAGTTCCCATATGAAGTTTAAAAATCCGTTGTTTGTGGTAACAGACATGGAAAAGTCCGTGGCATTTTATCAGGACACGCTGGGGCTGCACAAGATCATGGACTTCGGCGCCAATGTGACTTTGACAGGCGGACTCTCCCTGCAGACCCGCGAAACCTGGGCGAATCTGATCGGCAAGGACCCCGGCGAACTGGGCTGGGGCGGAATGGTCAGCGAGATCTATTTTGAAGAGGACCGCTTCGACGCCTTTGCCGAAAAGCTGGATCACCTTGACATCCACTATGTCCACCCGGTCAAGGAGCATCCCTGGGGCCAGCGGGTGGTGCGGTTTTACGACCCGGACGGGCACATCATCGAGGTGGGAGAAACGATGAAGGTGGTCTGTAGGCGGTTTTTAGACAGCGGCATGACCCCTGAACAGGCAGCCCGGCGCATGGATGTCCCGCTGAAGTTTGTGAAGGGGTGTATGCGCTGACATTTGCCTCCCACAGCCGCCGGCCGCCCTCCGGGGGCAGAATGGACGGCGCAGGAAATCACAGGAAAGAGGTGTATTTATGGAAAGGATCATCCTTTACGGCTCGGAATACGGAACCAGCGAAGCAAAAGCCGCAGCCGGCGGAACCTGACTCCGCCGCTTCCCATATCCCTCCTCAAAAATCCCGGACCTTCTTGCGGTCCGGGATTTCACATTGTATAATGCTTTTCGGGCCCGTGTCCGCCGGAAGGAAGCCCCCGCGTTCCGGGCCGCAAGCAAAACGAACGGAGGTATCCCATGTACGATGAATTGACCGAAGTAGACATCCGGAAAATGCAGGAGGAGCTGGATCACCGCATCCGCGTGCTCCGGCCGGAGCTGATCGAGGAAGTACAGACCGCCCGGGTCTTCGGTGACCTGAGCGAGAATTTTGAATACAAATGTGCCAAACAGGCCAAAAACCGCAACGAAAGCCGCATCCGCTATCTCCAGGGCATGATCCGCACCGCCAAGGTCATTGAGGTGAAGCAGCAGGAGGATGTGGTGGGCCTTTTCGACACCGTGGTCCTCTACAACGAGATGGCGAAGAAGGAAATGACCATCCGTGTCGTCACCACCCTCCGCCAGGATGCCCTGAAGGGCTTGATCAGCAAGGAATCCCCGGTGGGCAAGGCCATTATGGGCTGCAAGGTGGGCCAGCGGGTACAGGTGGAGGTCAGCCCCACCGTGAAATATTTCGTGGAGATCCGCTCCATCCAAAAGGGCACGGACGACGAAAGTCTTGCTATCAGCACCTATTAAAGCGAAAAAAATCTTGCAGTTATCCCCGGAAATGAGATACACTGTATTTATTGATTATCTGCAAACCGGGAAGGAGGAGCCATGATGCAAGCAGAAGCACGCCGGGAAGCAATCCTGAATACCCTGCGCGGCGCCGCCCAGCCGGTCAGCGCCGGAATCCTGGCAGGACGGTTTTCCGTCAGCCGCCAGGTCATCGTAGGTGACATCGCCCTGCTGCGGGCCGCGGGAGCGGATATCTCCGCAACCCCCCGGGGCTACGTCATCCGCCGCGGCATCTCCGGTCTTGTCCGCCAGGTGGCCTGCCGCCACACCGCCGAAGAGATGGAGGTTGAACTCAACACCATGGTGGACCACGGCTGCACCGTGCTGGATGTAATCGTGGAGCATCCCATCTACGGCCAGCTCACCGGGCCCCTCCAGCTTTCCAGCCGCTACGATGTGGGCCAGTTCATCGCCCGCTGCGCCCAGGCGGAGGCACAGCCCCTCTCCATGCTGACCGAGGGCATCCACCTCCACACCCTCTCCTGCCCGGATGAGGCCGCCTTCACGCGGGTGCTGGAATCCCTGCGGCGTCTCGGCGTCCTTCTGGAAGGATAACAAAAAGCCGGCAAAAGCCGGTTTTTTTGCTGCGCAGCCTAAAGCTGCGCCATATTTACCGGCCGGCAGCCGCCAAAACTCCAGCCCTCCGAAGCCGGGGCCGGAGTTTTTTCACAGGCGAAAGCGCGGCCGCTTTTTTATTCCCAGCTTATGATGCGCAAAAGCTCTTCCGGGGTGGTGACGCCCCGGCGGACCAGCTCCACCCCCTTTTCCCTGAGGCTCTTCATCCCCTGGGCAGAGCGGGCATAGGCTTCGATCTCCTCCGTGTCCGCACCCCGGGAGATCATACCCCGGATCTCCCGGTCAATGGAGACTACCTGGTGGATGGTGGTGCGGCCCCGGTAACCCGTGCCGCTGCAGCGCGGACAGCCACTTCCCCGCCGCAGGGTCGTGATATCCTCTCCCAGAAAAGCCCGCTCCTCCGGTGTGGAGGGCACCTCTGCTCCGCAGGCAGGGCAGACCTTGCGCACAAGGCGCTGAGCCACCAGTCCCACAAGGGCGTTTGCGATCAGATACCGTTCCACCCCCATATCCGCAAGGCGGACGATGCCGGAAACGGCGTCGTTGGTATGGAGGGTGCTGAGCACCATATGGCCGGTGATGGCGGCGCGGACGGAGATCCGGGCCGTTTCGCCGTCCCGGGTCTCCCCTACCATGATGATGTCCGGGTCCTGGCGCAGCAGCGCCCGCAGTCCCCCCTCAAAGGTGAGTCCCACCGGGGGATTGACCTGGGTCTGGTTCACCCGGGGAATGTTCTTCTCCACCGGGTCCTCGATGGTGGAGATGTTCACCGGGCGCTTTGCAAGATGCTCCAGAATCAGATAGAGGGTGGTGGATTTCCCGGAGCCGGTGGGGCCGGTGAGGTAGATGATGCCGTTGGGTGCCGAGAGCATGGGAAGAAACCGGCTGTAAGCCTCCTCATCCATGCCGAAGCGCTCCCCGTTGTCCTCCACCTGGGTGGAGGCGGCCAGGATCCGCAGCACCGCCTTCTCCCCAAAGGCGGTGGGCAGGATGGAAACCCGGACATTGATTTGGTCGCCGCCGGTGCGGAACCGGAAATGGCCGTCCTGCGGCAGGCGCCGCTCCGCGATATCCAGGTTCGCCATGATCTTGATGCGGGAGATCAGGGACTGGTGAATGCCGTTTTGCAGCGTCACATAGTCCACGATCACCCCGTCGATGCGCATCCGTACACAGGTGTGGGCCTCAAAGGGCTCGATATGGATGTCGCTTGCCCGGTTGGAGACAGCGCGGTCCAGGAGGCTGTTGAGCAGCTTGATGATGGGGGCCTCCCGGTCCCCATTTTCGCTCTCCTCTACAACATCCGCCGCCGGCGCAAAATTCCGGTTGGCCGCCTGGGCGGCCCTTTGGGCCTCCACCTCCGCATAGTAATAGGCGATGGCCCGGCGCAGGGGCTCCCCTTCGCTGAGGCGGAGGAGGAGCCGGCGTCCCGTAAGCTGGCGCACCTCCTCCAGGGCAAAGTAATTCAGCGGATCGTCCGTGACCACCACCAGTTCCTGCCCCTCAAAGCCTACCGCCAAAAGCCCATACTCCTGGGCGATGGCCCGGGGGATGAGGGCAACAGCCTCCAGATCCGCTTCGATCTCCCCAAGCCTGAGATTGGTTTCCATACCGCGTCACCTCAGCTTCCGTACATATAGAACTCCATGGTGCAGGAAACGGTGCCCGCCTCCTCCGGCCCGCCGCCGATGGAAAAAGCGGTGATCCGCAGGGCGGGGAAATTCTCCTCCACATCATCCAGCAGGGCCAGAAAATCCCCCTGGGTACCCCACGCCTCCAGTTGGGCGGTGCCGATGTAGAGGAACCGCTCCCCCTTTTCCTCAATGGCCCTGACCGCATCCTCCCCGCCGTCCATAAGCGAGGACAGGGGAACGCCGTCGTATTCTTCTCCGCCGGCGGCCTTGGCCGGGGCGGGTGACAGGTAGTCTTCCAGTGTCCCGCTGACGCCTTGGGTCAGCGTAAGGGCCTGAGGCGTCAGGCCGTGATCCAGAAAAAGCTCCGTCACAAGGGCGTCCATCTCCTCCGTGGAAAGGTACTCCCCGCAGGACGACGCGGCCTTTGCCAGGGCCAATTCGTGCCGGGCGATGGCCTCATCCACGTGGGACAGGGCGCTGAGGCGGCGCCGGCGCTCCTGCTTCTCCCGGGTCAGGATCTGCAGCTCCTCCTTCAGGGCCCGGTGTGTCCCCAGGGCCGGCATCACCAGGCAGCGCGCCATAACCACAAGAACCAGCACCGTACAGGAGAGTGCAAGAAGGCGTTTTTCCCGCTCTGTCACGTTCATGAAGCACCTCCCGAAAGCACGCAGCTCAAGTCCAAACTGTATACGCCTCTTCCGTAGCGGTAACCGGTATAGTCCACCCTTTCAAAAAGGCCCGTCCGCCGCAGATCCAGCACATAGCCGGGAATGTCGATCACCTTGCCGCTTTCCGCCCGGAAGCGAAGCACTCCTGTGGCGGAATCATAGCCCTCCAGGGTCATGGTGACCCGTTCACCGCCCACGGCGGCGATGCGCGCGATCAGCCCGCTTCCCACCTTCGGATAGGTGGCGCGGCTGGCACTCAGATGCGCCATGGCCGCCTCCCGTTCCAGAAGCGCTTCGTTGTAGGCCCATTGGATCTCCGCTGTGAGGCGCTCCTCCTCCGTTGCCTCCATCCAGCCCTGCACTTCAGCAATCTCCCGGCGCAGGGCCCAGTTCTGTCCTTCCACCGCACCAAAGACGCAAAGCCCCGCCGCCAGTGCCGCCAGCACCGCCAGGCACCAGGAATACCGCCTCTGCCTGCGGCTGCGGCGGCGGTAGCTGCCGTAAAGGTCAAGTTCCTTCTTTCTCATAGGCCCCCCTCAGATCCGCAGAAAGCTTCCCACGCAGTCGGCCCAATCCCCCAGTGCCTCCCCTTCCGGAAAGGCACGGAAGCGGCGGCACAGCGGCAGCGGCTCCACTGCGGGCCCCAGGGCCCGGATACCGGCCACACAGGGGGCAAAGCCCTCTTCCGGGCAGCCTCCGAAATACACATGGGTGATGGGGCCCGTCTGCTGCTTTGCCGACTGGAACTGGATGGCCCCGGAGACTACTCCGGCCACCTCCCGGCCGAAATCCTCTGTCCCCGGCCGGGAAAACACCCGACCCCGGCCGGCGTAACGGCAGTTTCCCCTCTCCGCCAGCAGTGAGACCACCACGCCCCCGTCAAACAGGAGCCAAAGGCAGGTCTTGTCCCTCATCTCCTCCGTGGCGGAAAGGAGCTTCAGGGGGCCCTCCAAAGGAACGGAGACCCGGTCCAGTTCCAATCCCAGCCCTTCAAAGCCCTGTATGTACCGCTCCAGCACCGGGAGGCGGCAGGCGCCGCCAAGGACCGTCAGGAGCTTCTCCTCCCGGGAAAGAGGCAGATAATCCGTCACCACCTCCCCGTCGCCGGAGGGCTGCAGCTCATGGCGCACCGCCTGGCCCAGCTGCTTCGGCATCATATCGGGAAGGGTGAGCACCCTGGTGACCGCCTCCTCCCAGGGTGGGATGAGGCAAATGCCCTTTCGGGGCAGGGAATGCCGGTGCCAGAGGGCGTCCAGGGCCTGCTCCCAGGCATCCCCCAAAAGGCGGTCATAGGGAACGCTGTACAGCGCCTGCACCCTGGGGTGCCGGCCGGGACGGCCCAGTGCCACCTGGATACGCGCTTCCAGCATGGATACGACGATCACGGGCATCCTCCTCTCAGAAATAGGCAGCACTTTCCAGGCTGCCGTAGGACTGCACGATGGGCAGCATTACACCCACCATGATAAAGCCCACTGCCAGGGCCATCACAACGATCAACAGCGGCTCCAAAACCGTCACCAGCCGCTTTGCAGACTGCTGGGCGTCAAACTCCATGGCCACAGCGACGCTCTCCAGCATGGAATCCAGGCTGCCGCTCTCCTCTCCCAGGGCGATGACGCCGGCAAGCCTGGAGCGAAAGCCATCCACTCCCCGCAGGGCCGCGGACAGCGGCGCGCCTCCCCGTACCTCCTCCAAAACCCGCGCAAACTGGCTTTCAATGTAGGTGTTACCGATGGTATCCCGCGCTGTCTCCAGGGCGGAGATCACGGGCATCCCGCCGGAATAGAGGCTGCTGAGGCTGTGGGCGAAGCGGGCCGTGTACAAAAGCTGGTTCACATGGCCGAAAAGAGGGGCCTTCAACTTCAGAAAGTCCAGCCGGAAACGCACCTCCGGCACGGCGGCCAGGAAATGGAAGGCCGCCCCAAGGGCCACAGCCCCAAGCGCCAGCCAATACCACCCCCGCGCCAGATGATCCGACACCGCCAGCAGCACCCGGGTGGTCAGAGGCATATCCCCGAGACCCTCGAACACATCCCGGAACTGGGGCAGCACCAGCGTGAAGATGGCCGTGACTACCACCAGGGCCATGACGCACAAGATGGCGGGGTAGGTCATGGCGGAGCGGACGCTCTGCTCCATTTGGCGCTGTTTTTCATAGTGTAGGGCAAGACGGCCCAGGGAATCATCCAGCCTTCCGGTGGACACGCCCGAGCGCACCATGCCCAGCACCAGCTTTGGGAAGACCTGCCGGTTCTCCATGGCGTCGGCCAGGGAAACGCCGGTGCGCACCTCCGCCAGCAGCGCGGCGCAAAGGCCCTTCAGCTCACCGCTGAGCCCCTCCTCGTGAGACAGGATGGAAAGGGCCCTGGCAAGGCTCACCCCCGAGGAGAGAAGGCCGGAAAGCTGCCGGCAGAATTCCGAAAGCGCCGACGCCCTGAGCATCCGGCGCTTTCCCTCACTCCGCTCCCACGCGGACTGGAGATACAGTCCCTCCCTGTGGAGCTGCCGGTAAAGCTCCTCCCGGTCCTCCGCCGCTGCCGTGCCTCTGACGCGCCGGCCGGCGGCGTCCTTGGCGGTATATCGGTAAGTGTGAAGGCGTTTTGTCGCATATAGGGGCATCGTGCCAGCTCCTCCCTTTGGTGAGATGGTGGTCTTTACCAAAACGCGGTATACCAGGCAAGGATCTCCCCGCCATAAAGCAAGGCCGCAGCCCCTCCCAGGCAGAGGAAGGGGCCAAAGGCGAACTGGCTTTTCCGTCCCGCCCGGCCCCTGAGCAGCAAAACGGCGGCATAGCACCCGCCGGACAAAATGGCAAGAAAGGCCGCCAGCAAGGTATTCTTCCACCCCAGCAGCAGTCCCAGGGCGAACATGAGCTTGATATCTCCCCCGCCGAATCCACCGGGCACCGCCAGCGCCAGGGCCAGCATGGGAAGGCTCACGCAAAGGCAGCCGATGGCCCGGCCGGCAAGGCTCACCTCCGGAAAGAGAGGAAGGGAGAGGAGGGCGCAGAGGATCAGCCCCGCATGGAAGCGGTCATAGATCTCCATGGTGTCATAGTCCATAAGGGCCACCGCAGTCAACAGCCACAGCACTCCAAAACTCAAAAAGGCCCGGGGAGACAGGCCAAAGCGGAAAATACAGCCCACCGCCGCCGCGCCGCCAAGGCACTCCACCCCAAAATCCCGGATGGGGATCCCGGCGCCGCAGCTGCGGCACCGCCCACCCAGGGCAAGGAAGCTCAGGCATGGCACCAGCTCCCAAAACCGCAGCGTCCGTCCGCAGACAGGACAATGGCTGCGCCCCCGAACCACCGGTTCCCGGCGGGGCAGACGCCAGACCACCACGCTCAAAAAGCTGAAAAAGCAAGCGCCCAGCAAAAAGCACAGCGCCCAGGGCAACGCGGAAAGCAGATACAGCATGGAACACTCCTATGAATACGCCTCTAAAACTTTCACCTGTATTATATCATAATCAACAAAAGACAGCAAGAATGATTTGCAGTTTTTATAAATTATGCCTGCAGGCTGCAATCCAGGTTGGACAAGCGAACTGGGGGAATGTTACCCAATTCATAGGGCAGCGTCCGGTGCGAATGCCGCCGGGCGGAATCAAGAAGCGCAAAAATCGTCGAGATACGGGGAGCTCCTCCGTTGTATACTGGCCATGCCGGGAAGGTGATCGGGTGAAGGAGCAAATCCTTGCCGTACAGCGGATGCAGGACTATATTGACCAGCACTTATTTGAGACGGTCACACTGGCGAAGCTTGCCAGGCAGCCATGTTTTCCCCGTGGTACACGCACAGGATCTTTAAAGCCTGTACCGGGATATCCCCCGCCGATTATATCCTCAAGCTGCGGCTTTCCAAATCAGCGCTGCGGCTCCGGGATGAAACCATGAAAGCAAGAAAATGTCTGCTGGCCCGCCCGCCTATCGGATATACGGAAACGGCCGGGTCAGCCTGGTGATTGAAATGGGGATGGACGCTGTCATGGCGGAATGGCGGCCGCTGGCCCGGCGGACCTGTAAAACTGACACATTTTCCTGCAAAATCCGCCTATCGGCCGCGGAGGATTGTTGATAAAATATCATATAAGGGGAAAGAAAACTCACAAACAGGAGTGTGTTGAATCTATGAGAATTTTAGTTCTGAACGGCAGCCCCAAGAGGGAGGCCAGCGACACCATGCACATGACCCGCGCTTTTCTTGCGGGGATGGGAGAAGCCACCGAAACCCAAGTACACACCATCCATGTCATTGACAAGCACATCGAATACTGCACCGGATGCTTTGCCTGTATGCGAAACGGCGGGAAATGCATCCATGACGACGATATGCGGGACATTTTGGAAGAAATCCTGCTCAGCGATGTGCTGCTGTTCAATTTCCCCCTCTACGGCTACGGAATGCCCGCGCCGCTGAAGGCCCTGCTGGACCGCACCCTGCCCTTGGGTAATATGGCCATGCGGAAGGTGGGGGACCGTTATGAGCATATCCCCCAGGCGGATTTTTCCCACCTGCGGTATGTGATGATCTGCGGCTGCGGTTTCCCGG
Organism: Oscillospiraceae bacterium; assembly: GCA_016293265.1. Taxonomy (GTDB): domain Bacteria; phylum Bacillota; class Clostridia; order Oscillospirales; family Oscillospiraceae; genus Oscillibacter. The sequence continues at coordinate 32,290 of JAEDEN010000006.1, forward strand.
GCAGCAAGAATAACTTCGAGGGTATGGTCCGGCAGTTCGAGCTGATGTTCCCCAGGGAGCACACCATCCTCACCGTACCGCAAAGCCCCATGTTCAACGCTCCGGAGGCTGAGGCTGTAACCAAGCCCTTCCTGGAGGTGGTGCGTCAGGCCGGACGGGAGTATGCGCACAGCGGCGCCATTACCCCCGCCACCATGGAGCGCCTGCATACGCCCATGATCCCGGAAGAGGTATACGCCCGGATTGTAAACGGAGGCGCCTGATGAAACGGCTTCTTATATGGACGGCCGCTCTGGCGTCAGGACTGCTGATGCTGCTGTTCCGGGTCAATATCAGCCGGTATATGGCGGATCTGGCAGCCCTGCTGGCCGCAGGAACGGTGCTGTCGGTATTTGGCGGCGCCGGGATCCTGCTGGAACTGTACTTCAGGGAGGAGAAACCATGAAACTGCTGGTCAACGCGCTGGTGAAATTTCTCTCCGGTCTGCTTTTGGTGGGGCTGCTCCTCTTCCTCCCCGCCGGAACGGTCCGCTACCCCGGCGGATGGCGGTTTATGGCCCTTTTGTTTCTGCCCATGCTGGTGTTTGGCGCCCTGCTGTTTATGAAGGCCCCGGAAATGCTGAAAAAGCGGCTAAATACCAGGGAGACGGAACCCATGCAAAAGGGCGTAGTAGTCTTTTCCGCCCTCGTCTTTATTGCCGCCTTCCTTCTGGCCGGGCTGGATTTCCGCTTTCACTGGACGTCGGTGCCGCCGTGGCTGACCATCGCCGCATCCCTCCTGATGCTGGCCGCCTACGGGCTGTACATGGAGGTCATGCGGGAAAACGCCTACCTTTCCCGAACGGTGGAGATTCAGGAGGGGCAGAAGGTCATCGACACCGGCCTGTACGGCGTGGTTCGCCACCCCATGTATACCTCCACCATCCTACTGTACCTGTCCATTCCCCTGGTGCTTGGCTCGTGGGTCTCCTTTGCCGTATTTCTGCTATATCCGGCGGCCATTGTTTTCCGCATCCGCAGCGAGGAGCAGGTTCTGTCAGCAGGACTCGCCGGTTATACGGAATACAAGGAGAAGGTGAAGTACCGGCTGGTCCCCTATATCTGGTGACCGGAAGGGCTCCCGGCCGGGAGTCCCCGCCTTGAGGGAATGACCTTAGACGCAGCGCCCATGTCCCGTTGGGACGATCCGGCGCTGCGTCTTGTTCTGCCCGGGGGCGAAGCTATAAAACTGACACATTCCGCTGCAAAATTCCCCTATCGGCGGGGAGGGATATCTTGTACAATATGGGTAAAGACAGATCCAAAGGAGGATTTTGAATATGAACAAGAGGCTTTACAAATCCAATGAAAACAAGATGGTGGACGGCGTCTGCGCCGGTATCGCCGAGTATTTCGGCATCGACCCCACTCTGGTGCGGCTGGCCTGGGTGCTGGCCTGCTTTGTGGGCTGCAGCGGCTTTGTGGCTTACATCATCGCGGCCATCATCATTCCCCGCAACCCCGCGGAATCCTGACCACCGTTTCCGCCGAGAAGGCGGCGCCCCTCATCCTGCGGCGTGAGTGCGGGGCAGATATCAGGACAATCTTACAATCAGGAGGACAAACCATGAAACCCAACGCCATCGTATATACCTCAAATACCGGCTACACCGCCGAATACGCCCGGCTTCTGGGGAAGAACACCGGCCTGCCGGTGTATGCCCTCTCCGAGGCGGAGGGAAAACTGGCCGGGGGAAACCGCATCATCTATCTGGGCTGGCTCATGGCGGGTTCAGTCCAGGGCTATCGCAAGGCCGCAAAGCGCTACCATGTGCAGGCCGTCTGCGGAGTGGGTATGGGCGCCACCGGCTCCCAACTCCAAGACCTGCGGAAGGCAAACGCTTTCCCGGAGGAACTGCCCGTCTTTACCCTGCAGGGGGGCTTTGACCGGACCAAGCTCCGGGGCGTCTACAAGCTGATGATGGATGTTATGGCCAAGACCGCCGGAAAGCGCCTTGCGGACAAGCCAGACCGCACCCCGGAGGAGGATTCCATGCTGGAGCTGCTGACCCACGGGGGAAGCTTCGTGTGTGAAGAAAATCTTAGCCATGTTCTGGCGTGGTACAAAAAGGAACAATAGGTTAATTGGAAGCTGCCTTGTTCCGGCGGCCGCAGCGGCCAAGCGCCGCTTTTATACCCAATGGCTGCCCCGCAGCCCCCATGCGGCGGTAAATCCGGAACATGAGCTGCATACCGAAAAATCTGCCGGCAGGAAGCCATCCGTTGGCTTGCTGCCAGCCATCCGGAAAAAAGATCAGACGATGACCATACGCCGCGGAGAACCGCGGCGTGTTGTGTTCAAAAGAAGGAAGATAAATGAAAATTGAACTTCGGAAATGGCGGCCGTCCGACGCAAGGGACCTGGCCGCCGCCTTAAGCAACAGGGCCGTCTTGAACAACCTGCGGGACGGATTGCCCTATCCCTATACGGAGCTGGACGCGGCGGCTTATATCACCGCCATGCTGTCCTCCGATGCAAACAGCACATTCGCCTTTGCCATCACCGTGGATGACAGGGCTGTGGGCAGCATCGGCGCCTTCCGGCAGGGGAATATTCACAGCCGCACCGCCGAACTTGGCTATTACCTCTCGGAGGCATACTGGGGCCGGGGCATCATGACCGAAGCGGTCAAACAGATCTGCGGCCGCATCTTTGCAAACACCGACATCCTGCGCATCTATGCCGAGCCCTTTTCCTACAACACCGGCTCCCGCCGGGCACTGGAAAAGGCAGGCTTCCGGTACGAGGGCCTTATGCGCTGTAACGCGGTGAAAAACGGCAAGACCGTGGATATGTGCCTATACAGCCTGACCCGCAGTATGGATCCCTACCCTGTCCGCAGGCTCAGCCCGGAGGAGATCCTGGCGGCACTGGAACTGTGCTGGCAGGTGTTTCAGGAATTTGAAGCGCCGGAATACGCCCCGGAGGGCATTTCCGCTTTCCGGGCCAGCCTGGATGACCGGGAGCGCACCCGTAAGCTGAGCTTCTACGGAGCCTTTGACGGCGGCAGGCTGGTGGGGACCCTCTGTATGCGGGCACCGCAGCATATTGCGGATTTCTTCGTGGACGCGGCGTATCACCGCCGCGGCATCGGCAGGCGGCTGTTTGAAGCGATGCGGCGGGACTATGAGGTCCAGACTTTCACCGTCCATTCCTCCCCCTATGCGGTGGAGGCCTACCGGCATCTGGGATTCGTTCCCACGGATACCGAGCAGCTGGCCGATGGACTGCGCTACACGCCCATGAGATTTGAGGCAAAAGAGTCAGAACGGCCGTAGTCATCAACGGCCGGACATCAGGCCATTTGGGAATTTCATCAGAAAACCGGGAAACAGGTTTCCTGTATGGGCAGATCAATGGGGTCAACGCAGCGGTGGCCCAATGGGTGCAGAATAGCGGTTACACCTATAGCGGCCCCATGTTCAACATCTACCATGTGAGCCCTCATGAGACAAATGACCCCAACGAATTCGTCACCGGGGTCTGCTACCCGGTCAAAAGAAATAAGCGTCCATATGGCCCTTGCGTGCAGGTGATGCACACCGGTCCCCGGGGCGGTGTGCCCTCCGCCGCGGCGCGGATGGATGCGTTTCTTCGTGAAGACGGCTTTTCCGAAAGCCGCCTCCACCACGGGATTTGTCCCTCTGACACGCGGAAAACCGAACCTGCCCCATGGAAAACCGTTCCGCCATCCCATCCAAAACGTGCGCTGAAGCCACGGACCGCTTAAAACACCGAAAGGGACACGCCGTGGAAGCTCCCGCAGCGTGTCCCTTTGTTTCAAATTATCCTTTGCGGCCCTGAGCAAGTGAACTTCAAAAAGCTCCGGAACGCTCAGCCATTTAGAATCCTGCCGTCGGTGGAGATGGTCACCACATTCCACGGAATGAATTTTCCGCTGCTTTGCAGCGCCTTCTTCACGGCATACTCGATGCCGCCGCAGCAGGGTACCTCCATACGGACCACAGTGACGCTGCGGACGGCGTTGTTCCGGATGATCTCCGCCAGCTTCTCCGCGTAGTCCACACCGTCCAGCTTGGGGCAGCCCACCAGGGTGATGCGGCCCTTGATAAAGTCCTGGTGGAAATTGGCATAGGCGTAGGCGGTACAGTCGGCGGCAATCAGCAGCCCGGCTCCGTCGAACCAGGGTGCGTTGATGGGCGCCAGCTTGATCTGCACCGGCCACTGCCGCAGTTGGGACGCCTGCCGGGGCCCTTCCGCAGGAGCCTGCCCGGGTGCGATGGCCCTTGCCGCGGAGCCGGGACAGCCGCCGGAGGGGCAGGCCTTTTGTTCCCTGGCGGCCAGGACGGCGGCTTCATCATAGGCAGCGGCTTCCCGCTCCACAAAGGTAATGGCGCCTGTGGGGCAGGCGGGCAGGCAATCGCCCAGGCCGTCGCAATAGTCGTCCCGCAGCAGCCTGGCCTTTCCGTCCACCATACCGATGGCGCCTTCGTGGCAGGCGGCGGCGCAAGCGCCGCAGCCGTTGCATTTTTCTTCGTCAATATGAATGATTCTGCGAATCATGTTGTATCCTCCTGTCTTGACTTTGTGAGACAAGTCTACTATACTGGCCATAATTTGTATGTTGGAATTCCAACAAAGGAGCATTTATGGAGCATTTTTTTGAAGTTCTTTTGACCTGTCCCCTTTTTGCCGGGATCCGCCGGGAGGAGCTCACTTCCATGCTGGACTGTCTGGGCGGAAAAACGGTGGAGATCAGCAAAGGAGCCCCCGTATTCCTGGAGGGAGACCCCGCCCAATTTGTGGGCGTGGTATTGTCTGGCGCCATACAAATCCTCCGGGACGACTACTACGGGAACCGGAGCGTGATGACGGCGGTGGAACCGGGGGAACTCTTCGGCGAGGCCTTTTCCTGCGCCGGGATAAAGACCCTGCCGGTCAGCGCCATCGCGCTGAAAAACAGCACCGTTTTGCTGCTGGACTGCAAGCACGTATTGACCGTCTGCCCCAAGGCCTGCCAATTTCACAACCAACTGGTGAACAACCTTTTGCGGGTCATGGCCCGGAAAAACCTGGCCCTGAGTCAAAAGATCCAGGTCATGTCCCACAAGACCACGAAAGAAAAGCTCATGGCCTATTTACTGGACCAGGCCAAGCGGAAACAGTCCCCGGAATTCGTGATCCCCTATGACCGGCAGGCGCTGGCGGATTATTTGGGGGTGGAGCGCAGCGCCATGTCGGCGGAGATCAGCAAACTGAAGAAGGCCGGCATCATCGACAGCAAGGGTTCCTGGTTCCGGATCCAAAGGCCTTGATCCGTACCGCTCAGGCTGCACACGGTCATTCTTTGGCGGGAAGTATAAAAAAACTCGCCGCAAGCGGTATGACGCTTGCGACGGGCTGGAAAGCGTGAACACTTTCGAGGTAGAGGCTTTCAGGTCTGCACCCCAAACCAACCGCGAACCCAGCGCAGCGGATCGCGGTTGGAGAGGAGGAGCAGCGGAATGAGCGCGCTCTGACTTTTTGAAAAAAAGCCGGAGCAAGCGATATGCAGCTTGCTCCGACTTGGTGACCCGACGGGGATTCGAACCCCGGACCCACTGCTTAAAAGGCACAGCAAAGCCTTGTAATATCAACGGTTACAGCCGTTTTTGACTTGCATATGACTTGCACATAGCGAAAATACAGGTCAGAAGAAGTGCGTAACCCTGATTTATGGATGCTTTCCATGGTATATTTTTTGCGGTATCTTCTCCGCCCAGCGCTCCCGGAGAATGGTCAACCGCTCCGGCTGACTGCCACCACGCCGAAACGCCCCAAGGCCAACACCAGAATAATATGGCGTCTTCAACTCTATGAACTGCGCCAGCTCCCGGCTCATACTGGAGCGGCGGATGGACCTTAGGCCCTTTATCTCACGCTGTCGTACTGTTTCTGGATATACATCATCTTCCTCACAGATCTCCGCAAGGGTGCGCCCCTGGTAGAACCGGCGGCGCAGTGTGGATGACTGTTCTTCTGGAATGAGCGTAAGCGCCCGCTCCAGAGCATCGTGTAGCTTCGCCAGATATTCCCGCGTCTCTACGTCCTCAAATGACGCTTGGGCGGCTGGATCCTCTATGCTGTCCGCTCAAGCGTCTCGCTTTCTCCGGTCAGGTAATCGTGTCCAGGTATCAAAGCCGGCGTTCCACAGTGGCAGCGAGGGCACTCAACCATAGCACCGGGCGAAGCGTATCGGAAAATACCACGCACCACGGCACGGGCACCGCAGAAGGGGCAAGGCGCAAGCCCCGGCTCCAGATTCTCCATCAAGGTGCGGACACGCTGAAGCGCCAGTTCGCCGGTGTCCTTGGTCTCTGCGAAGTAGGCCCGGCCGCCCGGGAGAAGGATGAGGCGGTCCGGCACTCCGGTGCATCCGGGACAAACCAATTTCAAAGCGAGGCCTCCGGCCGCCTTGACCCTCTTTCGCAGATAGCTTTCAATGTCTTTTTCCATGTGTTCCTCCAAAATTCGGCCGGTTGCCGTAGTTGCCGTAGTTGCCGTTATTTCTTTATAACCCTCGCGTGTGCGTGTAGGCGGGCGCTCGCTCGCCCATGTGTGCCTATATACCACTTATTTATTTTTCTTATAAATTTATGGCAACTATGGCAACTAACACGGCTAACGCCTTGAAATTCGGGCCTTTCCGGGGTTGCCGTTATCGGCAACTTACGGCAACCAACGGCAACCCCGGCCCGTTTTCTCGGCAACCCGCAACACGGTCAATGGCAACCAGCGGCAACCGCTCACGGGTCAACCCGCTCAAAGCAGCGCTGCACCCCGTAGGGGCCGCACTTCTGCTTTTTGGTGGTCTCTTTCCACCCGGGCATCTGGCGGAGAATGGTGCGGATCTCATTGGCCTCCATGCGCTTCATGCTGCCGCCGTCCTTCCCAAAGCACTCCTGCCAGACCTCGGCCACGCACACGGTCATCCTCTTGCTCCTCTGGTAAGTAGGCAAAGGTAATCTTCATACCGCGGCCTCCGTCCTCCTGTTCCATCTGGAAACGGCTTTCTTCACGCACTTTTCGAGCGTCTCATTTTCCTCTGTCAGGTAATTGAATCCCGTTATAAATGCCAGCGTTCCACAGTGGCATAGAGGGCACTCAACCATAGCACCTGGAGAATCGTACCGGAAAACACCACGCACCACGGCACGGGCGCCGCAGAAAGGACAAGGCGAAAGTCCCTGCTCCAGCTCCTCCATCAGAGCGCGGACACGCTGAAGCTCCAGCTCGCCGCCCAGCCATTCCATTTCCTGCATACCTGGCTTTACTCCATCGAAATGCCAGTTCATACAGCGGCCTCCTTGTTAATCTCGTCCACCAGCAGGCGGACGGCCTTTTCGCACCGTGCTTCAGAGCACAGGGCGTTTTCGTAGATGGTGTATGTACCGTCCTGATTGAGGGCAGCGGCGGCCGCTGCGGCCGCATTGGGGAAGGAGACGCGCACGATCTCAGAAATAGTCATACTTGATTTTCCTCCTCTGCTGCATCCATGCAGCCCTGCTCCCAGCACATGCGTACAAAGCGCATCAAAGCATTCCAATTACGCAGGTTAAATTCAGTCGGGCAGGGAATAAGGGGAAACTCTTCAAATTCTCCTTCTAATCCGCTCCGGTAAAAATCGACAGCGCATTCAACAACTTCTTTTGCGCTACCGGAATACACTGTTTCGCCGCGCAGTACGGAAATAATTCCTGGCATAAGCTCCGGTTCCTTTTTCAGCTTTTCAGAATCCATACTTGATTTTCCTCCACGTTATTTGATAGACTGGAGGCGGAAATATGGGCCGTCAATCCCGTTTCCACCCCGCCGCCCTGGGTGCTACTAACGCCCTGGGCGGCTTTCTCTTTGTTCTCTCGTTGTTCGTTCTTGCAGTCCTCACACTGCTCTACCGGGTCCAGAGCGGCGCCGCACAGGGGGCAGACACGGAAATAGCTCATGCACCACCGCCTCCGCGGAAATAAATCCCATCAGCAACATTCTGGATGTCGCCGGTGTTCATCGCCAGCTCCAGAATGGCACATTGTCCGCAGTGAAACCAGGCGCAGCGGTCGCCCCTGCACTCCGGCGGAATATTGGCCGGACAGGCCAGCAACATTTTGTGGCCGCACCGAAGCACGCCATTGATGAGCGCCGGAGCCAGCTCAGGCATGTCGTTCCATGTGTCAGCCATGCTCTCAGGATCCGGGAGATCGTCGCTGATAACTTCATCATCTTCGACGCTCATACGTTTCTTCCGAATCACCGGTATCATTTCATAATTCATGCTCCGGCGCCCTCCAGTCCGAAAAGCGTATCCATATAGGCCACCAGGTCATCACGCCGGAAAAACCAGCTCTGCCCTTGCTTTGCGCCCTTCAGTACGCCATCCTTCGCCATCTTGGCGATCACTTCCGGGTTTCGCCGGAGAAGAAGGCCGGCTTCGGCACAGTTACAAATTACGGGAAGCTCTTCTACGCTGTGAATCACCCGGCGGGGCTTATTTGGTCTTGCGGCTCTATACACGATGATTCCTCCTCTCGATAAAGTCCACCAGGGCAAACAGCCAGCGCGTCAGCTGGACAGCCCCTGAAAAAACTACGGCTAAGTAAAGCATTTCAGCCCCCACCTTCCACGGGTATGTAATTACCCTCGGTGACTGTTTGAATCTCTGAATCGACCTTGTAGCTGGGCGATTTTTTGAGATATTCGGTCCTTTTTGCTCTCTGTTCATCTGTCAGTTTGATATTGGGGTTCCTTCCAAGTCTGAACGGATGCAGGGAGCAGTTCTCACACGGGCACAAGCGGACTTCCTTCGCATGTTCGCCACAGCAGTCCAGGCATTTTGCGCGGATCGCTTTCATCGGTGTCATGGTTCACTCTCCTTCCAGAATGTCGGCCGGGTCGCAGTTGAGCGCCTGGGAAATGCGGCCAAGGGTAGACGGCTTGATGCTGTCACCCTTCCGGATGCGGGTCAGGGTCTGCGAAGAAGTAACGCTGCGCAGATCAGAGATGATTTTGCACTGCCTGGCTAACTGCAGATCCAGCTTGCGATTGTCGATTTTCATTTGTTCACCCCCAAAATAACCATATCGGTTGTTATAAGCCTATGATACAACCAAAAAGGTTGTCTGTCAATATGAAAAGAAAAAAAAGATTACCAAAATGGTTGTTTCTGAATTTCTGTTGTGGTATGCTATCCATTGGAGGTGGTCACATGAAGGTAGGTCAGCATATAAGGCAAGCCAGAGAATTGGCAAACATGACTCAGGCCGAACTTGGCGAAAAAATAGGCGTTTCCGGGGTTGCGATTATGCGATATGAAAAAGGCACACGACAGCCACGCATTGAACAACTACAGGCAATAGCTGATGCACTGAATGTTTCTCCCTTTTATCTTCTCGGAGATGAAAAGGCAACCATGTGCGCGAATGATATTAAAGCTTCCATTGGATTAGAAGATTATCTTAAATCGCTTGGATATGAGTTTGTGACAGACTATGAACGCGGCGGAAAGGAGTATGAACTTTGCATTGATAGGACGCAAAAAAAGCTATACCTGCTCTCACCAGATAAAGTGTCACAGTTCGAATATGCAGTGCGAACTTATACAAATTTTAGTATTGCAGAATTATTAGAGAGCGGCGAAGAGATTGATGATGATGATGGATGGTTTGACCAGCATAACACCAGGCAGACAGATGTAAAAAAATAAGCCCCAGGCAGAAAGCCCGGGGAGTTGACAATCTTGAACTTTATGGCTATACTCAAAGTAACAAAGGGCGCTACCGGCAGACGGTTAGCCCCTCATAAGTGCTTTGAAGTGATCGCCGTACTTGTCAGGGTGCCGGCGGTCACTTCTTTTTGTATACCTGAATGAACAGGCCGCAAATACCAACAATGAGAATACCGATCTGAATCAGGTCAGAGTATGTAACCATCATGGGCAGCCCTCCTCTCATTGGATCAGAGGGCAAGAAGCTGCCCCCTGTCAGAGGGCCAACCGCCTACCGTTACTGGTAGCGCCATAGTCAGAATAACATAGAAATTTGTTGAGCGCAAGGGGGTGTGCTTCATGGCAAGAGCAAAAAAACGCGCTGACGGGCGCTACTGCGCTCAGATATACCTTGGAAGAGATGAGAACGGTAAGCGGCAGTATAAGAGCGTCTATGGCAAGTCTCCGGCGGAGCTGAAGGAGAAGGAAACCGCCGTCCGGCTCCAACTTGGCCGGGGGCTGGATGTGCTTTCCCAGCGGGACAGCTTCGACACCTGGGCAGATGATTGGATCCGGCTGAAGGAGAAGGAGGGTATCACCTGCCGCCAGATGGACAACTACCGACGGGCCGTGAAGCTATGGAAAGAGGAGCTGCAAGGCTATGAGATAGGCCAGGTCCGCGCCGATGATATAGAGCGGGTGCTGATTGATCTGACAGACCAGGGCCTCGCACAGCGCACGATTAGCCTTTACCGCTCCACAATCCGGCAGATCATGCAGCGGGCCGTTGGCCGGGTCATTCCGGCAAATCCGGAAGAACAGGTTCAGCTTTCCGCCGTGGGCCGTAAGGAGGAGCAGCGCCGCGCTCTGAGCGATGAAGAACAGAAATGGATATGGGACACGCCTCACCGTGCGCAGCCCGTGGCGGTCATTATGATGCTCTCCGGCCTGCGCCGGGGTGAGCTGGCCGCGCTGACCTGGAACGACGTGGACCTTAAGGCGCGCACGATCACCGTCAACAAGGTCATAGAATACGATTCCAACGGCATTCCCAATCTTCGGCACATTACCAAAACCGCTGCCGGTATGCGGACTGTGGATATTCCGCAGCGGCTTGCCGACTATATGGCAGGCCTGCCGCGGGACAATCTGCTGGTGATCCACAGCGCCCGGGGCGGCGTTATGACGGAATCGGCCTGGGCAAAGCTGTGGCGGTCCTATATGCGGGAGCTGAATATCAAGTACGGTACCCGGACGCCCGCCGATCTGGAGCGCATGAAGTCCAGCAAGCCGGGTCCGAAGGTCTTTGACATGACCATTCCGCCCATTACTATGCACTGGCTCCGGCACACCTTCTGCACGCTTCTTTATTTGGCTGGGGTGGATGTGGTGCAGGCTTGCGCTCAGATGGGCCATGCCGACATCTCGACCACATTGAGGATATACACCCACCTGGACGCCATTCACAAAAGGAAGTCCGTGGACAAGCTTGATGCCTATCTGGAGAAAAAAGCTTGACTTGCATTTTGACTTGTATGTTTTGAAAAATCAGCATGGTTTTGCCGTTTTTTCCACATATCAATCAAAACATTTTGAATATGGAAAATCCCTGTACCTGCTGAAATATCAGCGATACAGGGATTTTTTCTTGGTGACCCGACGGGGATTCGAACCCCGGACCCACTGCTTAAAAGGCAGTTGCTCTGCCGACTGAGCTACCGGGTCATGGTCTTATGCAGCGCCGCTGCCGCGACGCGAATTGTTTGGCTGGGACGGCTGGACTCGAACCAGCGGATGAGGGAGTCAAAGTCCCTTGCCTTACCACTTGGCGACGCCCCAATGTGGAAAGAAATAAGGGACCGGGATGACCCCGATCCCTCACTCTTGTCTGGGGTGGGTGATGGGACTCGAACCCACAACACCTGGAACCACAATCCAGTGCTCTGCCAATTGAACTACACCCACCACATATACTGACGCGGAATCCGCTGAATCCCCCAAAGAGAGCTGGTACGCCAGAAGGGACTCGAACCCCTGGCCCACTGCTTAGAAGGCAGTTGCTCTATCCAGCTGAGCTACTGGCGCGTTTAGTGGAGCAGGTGACGAGAATCGAACTCGCATCCCCAGCTTGGAAGGCTGGTGCCCTGACCATTGTGCTACACCTGCGTAGCCCTCCGGGGAAATGTCAGCTTGTACATATTAGCATGGAACTTTCCTTCTGTCAAGAGATACTCCCATTTTTTCGGTGAAATTTTTGCAGAGAATTTGACACTTACGGAATTGCCGAAACAAAGGCCCTCATCAATCTGTCCCCTTCCTTACCAAGCCGTTCCGGGTGCCACTGGAGCGC
>JAEDEN010000154.1 GCA_016293265.1 Oscillospiraceae bacterium
GAGCCTTTCGCTCCGTCCCCCGGTACTGTCCTGTTTTCTGTTACCGCCCGTATTCCGCCCGCCAGCGCTGCAGCTCCTCCGCGTCGGCGTCATCCAGGGCGTGGAGGCCGCCCCGGCTTTCCATGTGGTGGGTCAGCTCATGGGAGAGGGTGGTCCAAAGCTCCTCCCGCCAGTCCTCCTCCGTCCACTCCTCCCGCTCCGCCAGGGCGGCGAAGGAGCCGTAGTAGAGGTTGATATAGCGGCCCAGGAGGTCGTTGCAGAATTCCCCCAGGATATACATCTCCCCCTCCGGGAACTCCGGGTCCGGGAGGGCCTGCTCCAAAAGGTTCACGCCGCCGTTGAGTTCGTCAAAGAGGGCCGGCGGAAATTCCTCCGCCATCCCGTCCAGGATGTCCCCCACCCGGTCCATGGTCAGCTGCATACCCCGCCTCCCAGAATGACCTGCTCCAGCTCCTCCACGGTGTCCGCCAGGGCGTCCGCCCCCGCCGCTTCCAGGGAGGCCCTGGAGCGGTAGCCCCAGGTGACGCCGCAGCTTTTCAGGTTTGCGTTGTGGCCGGTCTGGATATCCACGCTGCTGTCTCCCACGAACAGCGTCTCCTCCGCCTTCGCCCCAAGCTCCGCCAGCACGCTGCGGACTCCGGTGGGGTCGGGCTTCACCGGCACGCCCTCCAGCTTGCCCCGCACCAGGGTGAACACGCCGGGGAAAAACCGCTCCATCAGCTCCCGGCTGAACACGTCCGCCTTGTTGGAATAGACCGCCATCGCCACGCCCTTTTCCTTCAGTCCCGCCAGCAGCTCCGGGATGCCCTCATAGGGGGCCGTCAGGTCCATGCTGTGGGCGCCGTAATACTCAGAGAACCGGGCAAGGGTGCTGGCCAGAAGCAGGGGGCTCTGGGCGCCGGCGGGGGTGAACCGGGCCACCAGGTTGGGGATCCCGTGGCCCACCATGGCCTTGAACTGCTCCACCGTGTGCTCCGGCCAGCCGTTCTCCCGGCAGACCACATTCCCGGCGGCGGCCAGGTCGTCAATGGTGTTAAGCAGGGTTCCATCCAAATCAAAAATAACGGTTTTAAACATAAGGCACCTCTCTGCGGTGTTTTTCACTTGGTAGCTTTATTCTAACAGTCACATTTTTCCCCCGCAAGTTCAAGAACAACCGAAAAGACGCCGCTTTCGCGGCGTCTTTTTCGTAAAAACCATGTAAAACCCCTAAATGGGACATTCCTTTTCCCCGCTCATGGTGAGGATGGAGGCCCGTGTGAACCCCGCAGCCCGGGCCAGGGCGGCAGAGGCGCCGTAGCCGTAGAGGAGGGTCCCCACGCTGTGGGCGTCGGAGGTGAGGATGACCCGGCCCCCCATGGCCCGCCACTCCTTCAGCAGGAACAACGCCGGATAGGGGACGTCCCGGTAGCCCCGGGCCATGCCGCCGGTGTTGATCTCCAGGAGCGTGGCCCCGGGATCGGCGGCGTGGAGGGCCTCCAGGGCCGCCCTCCGGTAGCGGGGGTGCGTCTCGTCAAAGAAGCAGCCCCCGGCGTTGTGCTTGGTGATGAGGTCCAGGTGGCCCAGAATGGTGGGCTTCATGGCGGCCACCCGGGCCACCTCCCGGAAATACCCCTCCGTTACGGCCAGGGCGTCTCCCCGGAACAGCTCGTCCCGGCAGCGGGCAAAATGCTCCTCTCCCCAGTCGGCGCAGTAGTATGCCCCGTTTTCGCCCCGCTGGTAATGGACGGAGCCGATCCAGTAGTCGAAGCCCGCCGTGGAAACGTCGGACTGGCTGTCCCACTCGATGCCCCAGAGCACCTCCATGCGGCCCCGGTAAGCCTGCCGCAGCGCCGCCAGGGCCTGCCGGTAGGCGGTCATATCCGCCGGGAGGACATAGCCCTCGTCGATGGGGATGGGCGTATGGCTGTGGCAGGAGACACCGAAATACTTCACTCCCGCCGCAAAGGCGCCCGCCGCCATGGCGGCCAGGCTGTCCTTCCCGTCGCACAGGTCCCCGTGGGTGTGGATGGCACACTGAAAGACGGTCACTGCATCCGCTCCTGCTTCACCTTGTGGTCCACCACATGGCGCTTTTCCAGCTCCCGGGTGA